>CANCKZ010000047.1 GCA_947378695.1 Rickettsiales bacterium | reverse complement strand
TGTTAAAGACTACTCGTTCCGTTGAAAAAAACTTTAAGAATAAGCATCATTAAACCAAGTTGAGTAACAAGCATGCCAAACATCCATTTAATTAGGCGAATTTCCTGACATTTCAGTGCAATTTCAGTATCTTTTTTAATGTCTTTAATTTCAGATTTTAAGTCTTTGATATCCCCCTTGGTAGAAACCCTTAGTTCGTTAATATCGTTTTTCAGTTCTGCAATATCAGCTTTTGTAGAAGCCCTTAATTCTGCGATATCTGCTTTTGTTGCAAGGCTATCTTTTTCACTTTCAAAGTTGTCAATTTTCTTTTCAATCACATCGTTATCTTTTCTAACATCTGATATTGTTCTAACAAGAACTTCTGCTTGCTCTTCGCTAAATTTTGCCGCTATCAAGTTTTTGATTAGGGCGTGGGTATCGAAAATATAACCATGACCTTGCTGCATAGAACTTTGAAAAGTTATGAAAGTTCAAAATGCGGGAAAATATAAATGTCAAATAAATTTCATTATTTCAAGTCAATGATAATTTCCCTTGAAAATTAAGTTTTGGCGATTAAATGGTTGAATACATTATATTATCACCGTTTTTGAATTTTAGTTTATGTCCAAAGACCTCTACGCAATTTTAGGCGTAACAAAAAGTGCCAGCACAGAAGAAATTAAAAAAGCATACAGAAAAATTGCGATGAAGTATCATCCGGATCGCAATCCCAATAACAAAGAGGCCGAAACAAAATTTAAGGAAGCGGCGGAAGCCTACGAAACGCTTTCAAACCCTGAAAAAAAAGAACATTACGATACCTACGGCACAACGGAAGGTCAAGGTGGTTTTGGAGGGCAAGGGCAAGGCGGTTCACCATTTGGCGGTGGCGGTTTTGAAGATATTTTCAATCAATTTTTTGGCGGAGGCGGTTCACCATTTGGCAATTCGGGCGGTGGGCAAAGGCGTTCCAGATCAATGGCGGCAGATGGTTCAGATTTACAATTCTCCCTTTCAATCACACTTGAAGAAGCACACACTGGGGTTACAAAAAAAGTCTCGTTCAATGGAAATGTTGCTTGCAAACCTTGCAATGGAATTGGTGGTTCCGGTGTTAGCACTTGCGGAACTTGCAGGGGTTCTGGGGTTATTCGTCAACAACGAGGCTTCTTCATAACGGAAACTCCGTGTCATTCTTGTCATGGTAATGGTCAAACTATTTCGAATAAGTGTCGTGAATGTGATGGTGAAGGACGCAAGGTTTCGAATCGCACTATTGAAGTTAAGGTTTCGTTAGGTATTAAAGATGGGCAGAAAATTCTTCTTCAAAACCAAGGTGACGCAGGCGTTAGAGGTGGAAGCACCGGCGATTTATACATTCTAGTCGGAGTTCAAAAACACAAGCTTTTCACACGCATTGAAAATGATATTCACTTCAACATAACAATTCCATTTGCCGATGCCATACTAGGCACAGAACTTGAAGTTCCAACAATTGATGGCAAATACGAAAAGGTGTCGGTGCCATCTGGAACACAAGCAGATTCCGAGGTTGTTGTGAAGGGGAAGGGTATGAACCGTTTGAATGCAGCGGGAAATCGTGGAAATATGGTTTTGCGAACAAAAATTGAGACTCCCGTAAATTTGAGCAAAAAACAAAAACAGTTGATTGAGGAATTTAAGGCGGAATCTAGCGGGAAGAATAGTCCAAATTCACAAGGATTTTTCGACAAAGTTAAGGGCTTCTTTTCATGAAAATAATCATTTTTTCTATTTGTTGCGTAATATTTCGGTTTGTTGTTTTGGCTGGCGGTTTGGCTGGCGGTCAAGCATACGGGCAAGAACTTGAACGCAACAAGGAAGCACAATTTTATTCCACAACGCACAATCTTCGCAAAGAAGAAATTCGCACAATGATGCAAAAACAACCGTTCGTGATTGATGTTGTTTCTGGTGGGGAAAAATCAAGCGGTATGGGGTTTTTTATCGGTGAAGATGGCACTGCAATGACAAGCCACCATGTTGTGGAAGGAAGCGATAGCATTTTCACGGCAATTGAGGGCGTGCTTTATTCGGTGGAAATTGTTGGCTTTGATGAGGTTCTTGATGTTGCCGTTTTGAAAGTGAAGAATTTTCAATCGCATCCACTTCAATTTGCAAAAAGCGACCCCCAACCCCAAGCAAAAATCACAATATCAGACAAAAAAAACCACATTCACGGAAAAGTTTTGCAGGGGTTATCAAACAGTTTTGTGTGCGATGTTGAGATTTCACAAGGGTTTTCTGGGTCTCCTGTTTTTTGCGGAGACGCCATTTGCGGCGTTGTAACCTCGTTTCAAAAGCAAACAGGCAACGCAATTGCAACAAAAATCTCCAAAATTGCAAAAAACCTTGAAAAAATGACAGCAGGGGAGAATTTCAAGAAAAAAAAGTTCGATTTCTATGTAATGGACTTGCAAAAATACGATTCCATAAGCCTTGAAGACAACGCAAGAAGTTCATCGCAGAAAAACCTTGGCGTTTTAATAACCCACTCAATCGATGAAAAACTTCAAGCGTGGGATATCATAACGGCAATAAATTCACAAAAAGTGCAAAATGTGAACGATTTACAGCTCATCACAAGTAATATTTACGCAAGTGATGAAACAACATTCACAATTCTGCGTGGCAGAGAGGTTATAACAATTACAATTCCATAAGGGTTTTTTCAAGAATTTCACCAGCTTTTTGAACATGGTGTTCTTGAATAATCAACGGAGGAAGTAATCTTAAAACATTATTTCGTGCCGGCATTGTTAGAAGTTTGTTCGCAAAAGCTTTATCCGCAACAGCTTTAACCGCAAACGATTCGTGCAACATGAAGCCTGTCATTAGACCAAAACCACGAATTTCTTTGATTACGTGCGGGAACTTTTGCATCAAGTTTTGCAGCATATCGCCAATGTTTTTTGATTGTACTTGCACATTTTTCAGGAAATCTGGGTTGGAAATTTCCGTGCAAACGGCATTTGTCACAGCCATTGCAAGGGGGTTCCCACCAAATGTTGTTCCGTGCGAACCAACTGTTATAACGCTTTGTGTTGATTTTCCAAAAAGCGTTGCACCAACGGGAAAGCCTCCGCCAATTCCTTTTGCAAGGGCAATAATATCTGGGCGAATATCTGACCAATCAAATGCACTGAATTTTCCTGTTCTGCCTGCTCCGCATTGAACTTCGTCCAAAATGAGTAAAATTCCTTTTTCTTTTGCAAGTGCCGAAAGTTCATTAAGGTAATTCCAGCCTGCGAATTTTAAACCCCCTTCGCCTTGAATTGGTTCGACTAAAATTCCCGCAGTGCGTTCGGTGATAGCCTCACGAACGGCATTAACATTGCCATATTCAACATGCGAAAAGCCTTCCAAAATTGGATAAAACCCCTTCATGTAAGCCTCTTCACCAGCGGCTGAAATGTTTGTTATGCTTCTGCCGTGAAACGAACCTTTGCAAGTGATTATCTCGTATTTTTCCTTGCCTTGATCCTGAAAAAATTTGCGTGCCATTTTGATCGCCCCTTCAACTGCTTCTGAACCGGAGTTGCAAAAGAAAACATTTTCCATGCCAGTTGCCGTGCAAAGAGTTTTCGCACAGTCGTCCATTTCTTTGCTATAAAAAACATTGGAAATGTGCCACATTTTGCGTGATTGTTCGTTTAATGCGTTGACGATTTTCTCGTTGCAGTGTCCAAGAGAATTAACCGCAACGCCTGCTAGGAAATCAAGATATTCATCGCCATTTGTGGAATATATATTCACACCAATTCCGTGCGTGAACTGAGTTTCATTTCTTGTGTGGGAATTTACAATATGCTTATGTTTCATTTTATGCGTTATGAATTAATTTGTTAATGATTGTAGTTTAGCATACCATGCTTTATTTGCCTCTTCAACACATTGATTAGTTGAAATTGGTGTATTTGTTGCTTTTTGACTTGCAACATGAACATTCCAAACATTTTGTATAATTGTTTTTCTCACGGACGATGCATCGATTTTAAACGATTGAATGGTATCGTAGAAATTTTGCGTCATTCCTGTTCTTTGGGCGTCTGTTAGTGTGTAGCAAACATTTGGGCTTGATGCCTTTCCTGACGCGCTTAGTGGGCAGTTGAATATTTGATCGGGAGTTGAAGGTGGTGTTATTTCAAGGTATTTTTCCGTTAGTGCATCACATGCGTCTTCAAGTTTTACAAGGCAAGATTGTGCGCATGTATTTTGAACGCATTGTGGAACATAGCAAAGTAATGAATCTACAATATACCCAATATCACCAAGGGAAGTGTAAGTTGCATCGATAGCACTAATAGAGGCAGCAATTGCTTCGGTTGTGACAGTTGATGAGGTAAATGTTGAAGCATTTAGAGCGTTTTTTACCTTTGCAGAACACGACTTTCTGAAATCTGATGATGATATAACAGCTTGTCTTGCCACGGTATTTGTTGGAATTGGCGTTCCTCCGTTTCTTTTACTTGTCATATACGCAACAACGGCATTTTTCCAAGCCATATCATCAAAATCAACGTGCGAACATTTGCATACAAATGGAAATAGTTCGGTATATATGCCATCGATTGAAGGATTTGCAAATGAATTTAGACTGTAATATGTTGCGTATAGTCTTTGTGCAATCATTGATTGATTTGAAGATGGAAGACTTGTGAACAATGGATTTGTTATTCTTTTCTTTATCATTATATCTGTAATATCTGACTGAGATGTTCCTGGTATCAAAAATTCATAAGGGTCTAGATCGTTTATTATTTGTGAAATGAAGTCAATATTGGGATTTAGTGTGTAATCGCTATACGCCTCCTTTGTTGCATTAACAACGGCATCGCAGGACTGCGAGACGTTATCTGTTGAATTTAGCACATGATCCGATAGGACGGTCTCAGTTTTTGTTGAAATCTTTGTATTATTTATGATGAATGTGCAAAGATCTTCCGCAGTCTTGCTGCCCGATATAAAGCTTTGATAAAAAGATGCAACTTTTTTTTGATCACCAACAGTTAGACTTGAATAAACTGGAATTGCTTTTGCGGGATCGGTTATGTTGCTCTTTTTTGCGGCGTTCACATTATCGATGCAAGCTAGATAGGGACTTGAAGCGTTAATGCTATGCACAATTCCAGCAGATACCTTTGCGCATATAATGCTTGACTGCATACCAAGGTTTGTGGAGTTTAAGTGGCTCATTGCACTAATCACAGTGCTGTATTCTGCACCAAGGTATTTTTGAAGTGTGGATTGTTTTTGTGTGGGTGTTGTTGCTCCATTGAGAATACCAAGGCTGTCAAAAGCGGAAATTGCATCGTATTCTGTTGAATTTGAACCTTTTGAAGCATAAAAATTGCGAACCATTGATTGGCAGTCGTTGTAAAGTGCTGCAACATTGATTGATTGTGGGTTGATTGTTTGCAACATTATTTTACAGTAAGGGTCGGCTGTTTGTCCTTTGGTTTGTGTTGCAATGCTTTGAATGTATGTGCTTTGCGTGGGAAGTGGTAGCATTGAAAATCCGGGAATTTGTATTAGCGTTGTCGTTATTTCGTTTGCATCCGTTGATTTTGCGTTAAGGATTGGTTGCAGCGTTGTAGAGCAATTTTGCAATCGTGTGTTGTATGTTGATAGAGTTTCTGCGGGTGAACCACCACCTGAAGAACTTCCTCCGCTGGAATTTATACCGCTTCTTGCGGATTGAAAATCGCTTGCTTGAAACGATGTTGGTGATGAGGAGTTTGAGCGTTGTGTTCGCGGATTCAACTGGTTTGCACTTAGAATTGGCGATGCACTGAAATATCCCTGCTGTTTTCTTTGAACTGATGTTGATTGAAACGATGTATCGTTATCCGATTGTGTTCCAACATCGGCTTGGGTAATTACACCATTTGCCGATTGTGCGTTTGGTTGGTCTGTTTGTTTTTCTCTTTTATGCTTGCGTGAACTTTCCTTTGCACTAAAAGATGGCAAACTTGCATCGTCTTCTTTTGGACTTCCGCTGAAAAAGATTAAGTATGCGAATAATCCAACTACTGCTAGGGTAATTGTTATGATTATAACCTTCTTTTTATCCATCGTGCTTAATAAAATTGCATTTCGTTGGAAATTGTTTTCTAATAATAATTATTGCAAGATTTTTTTTTATTTACATTTAAAAAAAAAAGGTTTTATAGATAATTATGAATTTTTAAACAGCAGT
>CANCKZ010000046.1 GCA_947378695.1 Rickettsiales bacterium | reverse complement strand
GGAGCACAAACTTGGGTTTTTGTAATTGGATCAAATAAACAATAATTACTTGTTTGATTTGTTGGTGCAATTATTGAATCCGTTGTAGTTTGTGCAGATGCACTTCCAACGGAATACGACTGTGTTGAACCCGTGGCTGGCGTTGATATAAAACTGGAATTACCTGTATATCCCGAGACCTTAATATCCCCCGTAACATTCATTTGCGAAGTTGCAGATGTTACGGTATATGTCGTCACGGTTTTATCCACTGGCGATGTCATAACCCTAAATGTAACATCGCCGGTCATATATTTTGAATTTAGTGCGGTTTTCAGGGTGTTGTAACTTAGATATCCCGAACCGGCGGTGTCGTTTGTTGTGAAATCGAAGCTTTTTCCGTTAATTGCAGCGGTATCAATCGTGTTTGAAAGTGGCAATGTTGCAAGTTGAACATCAACAACTGTGCCTTGCGAGTAGTTTGATATCGTATTTTTCTGGCTTGATGTCATTTTCGATGCACTGAAATATAGACCACGAGACGCAAACGCCAAATGTGAAACCCCTGTTGCAAACAACGAAAAAACTATTAAGAAAGCTCTTAGAATGGTCATCCTCCTTAAAAATATAAATATATAAGCACTTGTATAAAACGCAGAAAATGTAAAAGTCAATAAAAAAAACTTGACAATTAATATTTTGAATTAAAGTTGCTGTATAAGTATATTTTTTCTTGGAAATGAAACCATCGTTTTCGTATCATTGTCAAAAGGTAACCTCTCTTTTTATGGTTATTTCCTGCGTGATATTTCTTTTATCTAACGAGATATTCAACTCATCGACTGCGTTTTCATTCAATTTCGCATTGTTCGTGCCAATTTCAACGGTAGCATGCAGTTTGTTTATCGTTTGCTTCGGAATTTATTCGTACTTGCGTGCGGTTACCCTATTTGGAGATTATGTAAAATCCACAAACGCACGGTTGATATACTCAAACATTATTTTGTTTATCAATCTTTTTACATGTACTGCGGGGTTAATCGCCCTAATGTATATACACTTTTCATCATTAATATCTTTTGCTTAAACAATTATGTCTACAAAAAGAACATACCAACCTTCCAAGGTTAAAAGAAAAAGGACGCACGGCTTCCTTGTAAGGCAACGCAATGGCGATGTCATCGGTCTTCGTCGTAAAAAAGGCAGAAAGCGTCTTGCTGTGTGATATGTCTAATATTTTACAAACACCCTTAACACAAGCTCACATTGAACTTGGTGCCACAATGGTTGAATTCGCTGGATACTCAATGCCTGTTAAATATAAACAAGGCTTGATTGAAGAACACAATTGGACACGCTCCTCTTGCGGAATATTCGATGTTTCACACATGGGGCAGGTAATATTTGAAGGTGAAAACCTCAATGAAATCTTTTCAAAGCTAACACCATCAAACTTTGAAAAAGTTAAGGAATCTGTTTGTAAATATACCGTTTTAACCAACGAAAACGGCGGAATTATTGACGATCTAATCGTTACAAAGTTCGCCGAAAATCGCTTTTTTGTTGTGTGGAATGCCTCACGCAAAAATGTCGATCTTGCACATTTACTACAACACTTCCCAAAAACTCAATACCAAAATTTGGAAAATCGTGCATTAATTGCGGTTCAAGGTCCTGAAACATTCAGCGTTCTTTCTGCAATTTTCCCCGAAATATCCGAAATTGGATACATGACGGCAAAAGAAATCTCCCACGCAAAATATGGTGATATTGTGCTAAGTCGCACTGGATACACTGGCGAAAGAGGTTTTGAAGTTTCAATTGACGAACAATTTGCATCAGAATTTTGGGCATTATTGCTTTCAAACGAAAAAGTTCGCCCAATTGGTCTTGGAGCTCGTGACTCACTTCGCCTTGAAGTTGGTTACCCACTCTACGGAAGCGACCTTAACGAAACAACAAACCCAATCGCAGCAGGGCTTTCATGGGTAATGTCGAAAAATCACACAACATACATCGGTTGTGAAAAAATTTCGCAAGAACCATCAACAAAACGCTTTGGAATTTTACTTGAAGACAAAGGTGTTCTGCGTGCTGGATACGAAATTTTCAACTCCGCAGGTGAAAAAATCTCAACGCTTACAAGTGGCGGATACTCGCCCGTTCTTGAAAAATCAATCGGACAAGCCTACCTTCCATCAAACTACGAACTTGGACAAGAGGTTTTCGTTGAAATTCGTGGAAAAAAATTGAAGGCTGTGGCACATGGAATTTCGTTTGTAACAACTAACCCTAGGTAAATGATTTTACTCTGCATTGCAGTTAATTTATTGCTTTTTCCATTCATAAAAATACGGAATGCGACAAATTCGTTCACATTCCGTGGTGCATTGAAATATTACACGCCAAGCTTGCGTTTTTATCGATACACCTTTGCTTATGTCTCGTTTTTTTTGGGGATTTTATCATTCGCAATTGCCGATGGTTTTTTAGCATTTGGCATTTATACCGCCCTTCTTTCCACTTTTTTCACTGTATATCGCAGGAAAATTCTTGAAGAAAAAACGCTTTTCTCGCAAATAACTCCGCAATTTCGCAAATATTTCAAATACATCAAAGACCCCCGCACATTCTCCGATTCGGTCGTTTATTTCACAATTCTTGCCCTTTCGTTTGCAACAATTCTTATCGCAATCATAATAGTCTTCGCAATTTTTAAGGAATTTTTTGCGTTTTTGAAGTCAGTCAACATTTTTGATTTCCTTTTTGGAACATACTGGTGGCCAAGTGAATACGAGCTCTTTGGCGGGACAGTGTTTGGAATTTTGCCACTTTTCGCAGGCACAATCATGACATCACTCATAGCCATCACATTCGCAACGCCGGTCGCAATTATGGTTGCAATTTACACCGCCGAATACGCTTCAACGAAATTTTGCGGAAAAGTCAAGTTCACGCTGGAAATTCTTGCCAATATTCCAACGGTTGTCTATGGTTTTTTTGCTGCGTTTATACTATCCCGCTGGCTATACACCGCCTCAAACGCTATGAATTACCACTCTTTTTCCGCCGAAAGTGCATTAATTTCAGGGCTAGTCATCGGCGTAATGGTCATGCCATACATGATAACCCTAATTGACGACGCATTTCGTGCAATACCCGCAGAAATTCGCCAAACGGCAGTCAGCCTTGGAGCTTTGAAACACGAAATTGTGCTAAATGTTTTGCTAAGTATAATAACGCCGTCCATTGTTTCGGTTGTAATTATTGCAATGTCACGAGCAATCGGCGAAACGATGATTGTCGTCATGGCAGCAGGATTAATGGCAAACATGACCATCTCCCCGCTTGAATCAATCACAACAGCAACTGTGCAAATTGTTACAATTCTAACTGGCGATGTTGAATTTAACAGCCCAAAAACCCTTGCAGCATTTGCAATTGCATCAGTTTTATTCTGTGCAACGCTTGTGCTAAACACAATATCAATCTGGATTTCAAGGAAATTTGAGGTTAAACTTTAAGCCTATAATTTTAGGCCTATTTTATCACGAATTCTATTGCGTGAATTTGGCGGTCGATATCCTCTTTCATGCGTTCATTCACAATTCGATGCTTTTGCAGGCGTGTCATACCATCAAATTCCGGCGATTCAATTATCAGCCTCCAATGGTCGCCATCGCCAATGGTATCAATACATTCGAAAATTGCATTTGGAAATTTCACTTGAATGATAGCTTCAAGTTCGTTTTTTTTAATTGACATTTTAATTTTATAATTCAAGCTTGTGGGATATATTATATATAATATGAGGGTATTGTCAAGAATTTTCTTTGTTATTCTACTTTTCCAAGCGTTCATTACTAAATCTGCTTTTGCGGAGCCTGCCTCCTGCGGTTTCACACAAGAATGCGATAAAGCAATGGTATGCGTTGGTGCAACTGGAACGGCAAACGATGGTCAGTGCATTTTAAGCCCACTTGTTTTGAGTGTTTGCACAGTTTTCAACGAAATTCAAGATTTCACCGTATATTTCATGATTTTTGCCGTAGTAGCCCTTGGTTTTGCCTTTTTCCTTGGTAAAATTTCATGGGGTATGATTATCTCCGTCATTCTTGGTATAACAATGATTAAAGGAGCAATTCTTATAACGCAAAAAACCACTGGAATATCGGGAAACTATTGCAATATTGAACTCGTAAAATATTCAAATTCGTGCAAAGGCGCAGCGTGGGGGCTAATTACTGAGCAATCAAAATTCAATGTATCAACAACGTATAATACAGATCCGACAGATCTTTGTCCAAACCCAATGCAATGCACAATGCAAACATGCAAACCATATACACAATGGGGAGTTAAATATAATGGTAACAACGCAAATTCCCAACCATCATTATTAACAGTTAACGCACTAAGAAATGCTGCTGGCCTAAACGCATTAACTTCCCTACCCAATCCAAATAGATACATACTTCGCTCAAACTACAAAACAACAAATGTTACACAAATAGATAGCTATAGTGGATTTCTTTCAACAACGGGCGAAACATACTTTACATACGACGCACTGTCCGAGGTCTCGCAATCATCATTAAGCGATTCTGTTAAGCTATTCCTAGATTGCACAGAAAAAACATCATCCACAACAACAAACTACCTAGTCTGCAAAAACTCTTGCACCGGTGTTGTGAAAAATGTTTCAACAACGGCAACAACATGTGCGGGGGCGGGTCTTGTTTAACATGCAAAATTTGTTGATAATCTCCGGTTTTGATGCAACCGCATCTGCCGGAATTTTGCTTGACTGCCACGCCGCAAAAACCCTCAAAACCCAGCCATTTGCAGTTGCTCCATCGCTTTTAATTCAAAACCACGGTGGAATTTCTGGCAATGTTCGGTTTTCAAAACACGACATTAAAAGCCAACTTGAAGCCGTTCCGTTTCAACCACAATTTGTGAAAATTGGACTCCTCCAAACCCTTGATGCAATTGAACTTGTGGGCGAATTTCTTGCAAAACAATCTCTTGAAAAACAATTGCCCATTGCGGTTGTTGATATCCCACTTGTTTCGTCTTCGGGTGGAATTCTTGTGGAAGATTTTGATGAATACATCGCACAATTTAAGGCAAAAATTCTGCCATTCACGCACATTTTTACGCCAAATCAGTTTGAACTTGAAGCTTTTGGCGGTGTGGACGAAATATTTTCGCACGGTTGCAAGCATATTTTGGAAAAAGGCGGGCATATTGCGGACGCAAACTTCGCCACAGATACCCTACACCACCCCACGCACAAAGTGGAATTTTCCCTGCCTCGAATTGGCTTTCGAACTAGCTTTCATGTGGATTTTTCTGAAAATATCCGTGGCACAGGGTGTGCACTTTCAACAGCAATTGCGTGCTTTTTGTTGCAGGGTTTGAATTTGGATGAGGCAATCGCAAAAGCAAAAAAGTTCGTTCACGATGGCATTTTGAACTCAACAAAAGTGAATGAAAAAACACGAGTTTTACAATTTTAGCCAAAAACTTTCAATAAAAAAAATCCTTGCTTTTTCAACAATTATTCCTTGAAAACCAATTAAAAAACTGTTCAATTTGCAATGATTCTTCGCTACTCAAACCCTGAAATGACCAAGATATGGTCGGAGGAAAATAAATATCAAATCTGGTTTGATATCGAAATTTTAGCAGCACAAGCAATGGCAAAAGAAGCCAAAAACGAAGAAATGCTTTCCCGAGTGCTTGAAATTAAGCAAAAAGCAAGCTGGTCAGTTGAACGCATTTCCGAAATTGAAGCAGTCACAAAGCACGATGTTATTGCGTTTTTGACGAATATTTCCGAATCAGTCGGTGGCGATGCAACGAAATATTTGCACCTTGGAATGACAAGTTCTGACTTGCTAGACACCACCCTATCCTATCAAATTAAGCAATCTGGGGAAATTTTACGCGCCGACCTAACCGCACTTTTGGAAGTTCTTAAAGAAAAAGCGTTGAAGTATAAAGATTCCGTTTGCATTGGCAGAAGCCATGGAATTCACGCTGAACCTGTTACATTTGGTCTGAAATTTGCCGGTTTTTATGAGGAATTCAAACGAAGCCTGAAACGCCTTGATTACGCTCTTGAAGACGCTTGCGTTTGTGCGATATCTGGTGCCGTTGGAACTTATGCAAATATTTCGCCAAAAATTCAAGAATCTGTTGCAAAAGAACTTGGTTTAACCGAAGAAACCGTTTCAACGCAAGTAATTCCACGCGACCGTTACGCCAATTTCTTCAACTGTCTTGCATTAATTGC
>CANCKZ010000045.1 GCA_947378695.1 Rickettsiales bacterium | reverse complement strand
CAAGTTTCCGTGACCAACTTCTCTTCTGCCAACGCCTGTCATGCGGGCAACTTCTCCAACTGAATACCCTGGGAAGTTGTAGTGTAGCATGAAGTCGTCTTTTGAAAAAGAGACTATGGAATCAAGCATTTGTTCGTCGGTTGTGCTGCCAAGAGTCAAAACCGCTAAAGCTTGAGTTTCTCCGCGAGTGAAAAGTGCGGAGCCGTGCGTCATTGTCAATGGTTGAAGTTCAATTTCAATTGGGCGAACTTGTTCAAGTGAACGACCATCGATACGAACTTTTTCGTCAAGGATTCTGTTACGAACGAAGTCTTTTTCAATTTTGTGGAAAAGTTCCAAAATTTGTGCTTTTTCTTGTGCGGATGTTTCCTCTTTGAAGAATTCAGTTTCAAGTTTTGCAGAAGCTTCTTTAAGGGCGGTGACTCTTTTTTGTTTTTCAACGATTGAATAAGCCGCTTTAACATCGTTCCAAATGAATGTTTTTAGTGTTGCGTAAAGTTCTTTTGTGCAAGTTGTTGGAATGGAGAAACGCTCTTTTGGGTTGGTAGCATTTGCAGATTCTGTGAATCTTTCAAGAAGATCCGTAAGTTCTCCCATTGCGTTTAATCCAAATTCGATAGCCTCAATAACTTGTGTTTCAGGAAGCTCTTTTATTTCAGATTCTACCATCAAAATTGAGTTACGAGTTCCGGAAACGAAGATATCAAGCTTTTCGTATTCAGGCATTAGCGGTGCATTGTTCACATAAAAACCATTTTCAGAAAGACCAATTCTTATACCGGCAATTGTTGCATCGACTGGTGCTCCTGAAATTTTCAGTGCAGCCATTGCCCCAAGAAGTGCTGGCACATCTGTTGAAGATGAGTCTTCATAAGACATAACCGTGCATATCACTTGAATTTCGCAGTTGAATGATTCTTCAAAAATTGGACGAATTGAGCGGTCAATAAGGCGAGAGATTAGGACTTCGCGGTCCGAAGGTTTTGATTCTCTTTTCAAAAATCCACCCGGAATTTTACCACCAGCGTAAAATTTTTCTTGATAGACAACCGTCAAAGGAAGGAAGTCGCTTGTGGAATCTTTGGTTTTTTTGTAGCATACTGTGCAAAAAACCTGAGTTTTGCCAAATGTTACCATAACGGCACCGTCTGCTTGTCTTGCCATTTTACCTGTTTCAAGGGTTAATTCTTTACCATGAAAATTTATTGTTTCTTTTACAACATTAAACATATTTTTTTTATTTTTACTTACTTTTTTAAATCAACAACCTTCTAATTCCAAAAAAAATTAAAAGCAAGTGAAAGTTTTCAGCTTAATTTGTGTAAATAAAAAATCCGATGTTCCACTGCGTGAATGCTGTTTTCAGTGTGCGAATTTGGGCGATGCTCAGCTGGTTTTCGTGCTTTTGAAGTTTAAGGTTGCAAATGTGCAGATTTTTCAATCCAATAAAGGCATTTTCGCTGAAATTTTTGCTTGTAATAAGGCTTAAATGCGGGGCAATTTCCTCCATTTTTGGAAAGTGAAATGTTGAAATTCCAAGCGTTTCATACACACTTGCAAGACTTCCATTTAATGGAATTGAGGCGATGAAAACCCCGTTAACACTCAACAAAGACTTAATATTTGCAATAGTCCCGCCCAAGTTTTCCGCCCATTGAAGGGACATTGAAGAGGTTATGACATCAAACTTTTGCTCAAATTTCAGTGGCGTGTTGAAGTTCACTTGCTCAGTTTCCGCAAATTGTTGTGCAATTTTTAGAGCCTCCCCATTTGCATCAACTTGAAGGATTTTTTCCGATGCAAACCCTTTTTCTATCAGCTTTTGAGCAATAAAACCGGTGCCGCAGCCAATGTCTAAAATGGAGGAAGCATCGCAGGGTTTTTGCGGTAGAAGTTCAACAAGTTTCGTTGCGATTATCTTTTGTAAAACGCCATTTTGTGTGTAATTCATTGCTGTCATAAACTTGCTTTTGCAATTGCTGTTGCTTTTTGAATGCACTCGGCATATTCCTTTTCAGGGCTGGAATCGTAGACTACTCCCGCACCAGATTGCGTGTATATCACCCCATTTTTGATTAACGCCGAGCGAAGGACTATACAAGTTTGAAGAATTTCTGCGGAAATATAACCAACTGTGCCGGCGTAAAAATCTCTGCTAACAGTTTCAAGCTGGGAAATAATTTGCATAGCACGAATTTTTGGAGCCCCAGAGAGCGTGCCAGCAGGAAGACCCGACCGCAGAATGTCGACCATATCAACTGATGGCGATTTTGCCCCGCTAACGGTGGAACTTATGTGCATAACATGGGAGTATTTTTCAATTTCCATTTGCTTTTCAACGCAAACTTCGCTTGCAACTCTTCCAATATCATTGCGACCAAGGTCAAGAAGCATAAGGTGTTCGGAAATTTCCTTTGCATCTGATAGCAAAATTTTTGCATTGATAGCGTCCTCTTCATCGTTTTTTCCACGCTTAATTGTGCCTGCAAGTGGGCGAAGTGTGATTTTTTCCTCCTTACAATTGATCAAAATTTCAGGACTAGCACCAATCAAGCTGTATCTTTCGCCATTATTACACGACGAAAAATAGAACATATACGGCGATGGATTGATGGATTTCAGCTGGTTGTAAAATTCCATTGGGTGCTTTTGATATTGCTTATAAAACCGAATTGATGGCACAATTTGGAAGATATCGCCTTTTTTTATGTATGCAATTGATTTTCTCACCATATCGCAGTAATTTTCTTGTGTTATGTTGGAATAAAAGCCAAGGTTTTCGTGGAAATTTCCGTTTATTTTGCCGTGGATTGCCCCCTCGTTTTTACTTTGCGATGGTGTTAGTTCTTGCGGATTTTGGATTTGTGCGAAAATTTCGGCAATGTTGTCTTTTTCAACAAAAATGGAGACTATGTGGACTAAATTTGCTTCATTTTCAATAATGACAAGGTTTTTTGGCAGAAACATTGTTCCTTCGGGAATTAAGTCTGTTTTTCCGCAATCAATTGATGGTTCAATTTCACGAACGAGGTTGTATGGTAAAAAGCCAAAAAGCGAACCAACCATTGGCAGTTGTTTGTGAATAAGATATGAAAGTTCACGAATTGCAACTTGAACTTCGTCAAGAATTTTTACGCCTGAAAACGAAAAATGTTGCCCAAATGCTAGAATTGAGTATCTGCCTTTTTTCACGGAATTATTCGCAGATTCCAAAAAACAAAATGTTTCGTTTGCGTTTTCAATTGAAGGAATTAGAGTAAATGGAATTTCTTGAATTGGCATTGCAAAGCTTTCTTGCGAATATGTTTCAACTTTTGCAGAAAATTGTTTGAAATTTAAAGATTCCAAGTTTAAGGATTTCATTGTATCAAGTATTATACTTCTATAATTTAATAAAAGCACGATGAACGAAAAATCAAGTAAAAATCCAACTAACATGCCAAATAACATTCATTGCATAATTTTAGCTGCTGGAATGGGCACAAGAATGAAATCGGCAAAAAGTAAGGTTTTGCATGAAGTTAGCGGAAAGCCTATGATTCAAATTGTTGTGGAACTTGCAAGGCTTGTTGCGGAAAAAATCACGGTTATTGCTTCAAATGAAAATAGGGCGGAAATTGCTAAAATTTTACAGAGCAACGCAACATCAAGCGAAACGACATCAAACGAAACGATTCTAGTTCAAAACGACCGCCTTGGCACAGGGCACGCAGTGCTTATTGCAATTGATGAAATTGAAAAATCAACCGCAGAAAAAGTTGTGATTTTATACGGAGACACCCCCCTCATTACCTCATCAACAATTGAAAAAATGACGATAGAAAGCAATGATATCACCTGTCTTGGGTTTGAAGAATTGGATATTTCGAATAAATACGGAAGGCTTGTAATTGACGAAGGTTCTGCAAATTTGCATAATAACGAGCGTGGAAGATTGCTTGAAATTGTGGAATATAAGGATTCCACCTTGGAGCAAAAGCAAATCACGATATGCAATTCCGGTGTAATTTGTGCATCAAAAACAACGCTGATAAACGCACTCAAACAGCTTCAACCATCGCAAGTGACGGGCGAATATTACCTGACGGATATTATTGCAATTGCAAATGACGGCGGTGAAAAGTGTGGCTTTATTAAGTGTGAAAAATCGGAAGTTCTTGGCGTAAATTCACGAGAAGACCTTGCAATGGTCGATAAAATTATGCAAAAGCGGGTGAAATCCCTTCACATGCAAAATGGTGTAACATTTTTGCTTCCAAAAACAAGCTATGTGTTTTTAGGTTCCGCAATTGGCAGAGATGTCATAATTCAGCCAAATTGTTTTATCGGAAATAATGTTGTAATTGAAAGCAATGTGGAAATTCGTGCGTCGAGTTATCTTGAAGGGTGTGTTGTGAAAAGTGGAGCATTTGTTGGACCATTCGCCCGAATACGCCCAAATACTACAATTGAAGAAAACGCAGGCATTGGCAATTTTGTGGAGGTTAAGAACTCAAAAATTGGCAAAAAATCCAAGGCGGGGCATCTTGCATATATTGGAGATTCCCAAATTGGCGATAATGTGAACATTGGTGCCGGCACGGTTTTTTGTAATTACAACGGCTTTGAAAAGTTTAAATCAACGGTTGGAAATGGGGCGTTTGTTGGTTCAAATTCAACGATAATTTCCCCCGTGGAAATTGCCAGCGGAACAATTATAGCCGCCGGCTCAATCGTGACAAACTCAACGCAAGAAAACGACCTTGTAATTTCAAGACTAGAACAAAAAGCAATTTCAAATGGTGGCGAAAAATTCCGCAAAAAACACGGGAAATGAGGTTTTACTTCCTTAAAAACAGTGAAATCGCAATAATTGCAGATGGCGTCATGCCTTCAATATTGATAGCATCGGCAAGGGTGTGAGGGCGAAATTTTTCCAGTTTTTCGATGACCTCATTTGAAAGGGCTTGAATTTTGCGGAAATCAGTGCTGGGTGGAATAATGGTTTTTTCCCTTTCTTGAATAATTTTGATATCCTGCGATTGGCGTTCAAGATATGGCAGATATTTCGCCGTAATTTCGACAGATTCCTGAACATCGGCTGGGAAATTTGCAAATTCGGGAAATATTTTTTTTATTTCGCCACAAATCACAGGGTGGGAGAGTAAATCCAGACCATTTCGCCGCACGCCGTCCTTGGAAAGCTCCACGCCAAAAGCTGAAATTTCGTTTGGAGTATAGCTTTTATTTTGCAGGATCGAAAGGAGGTCATCATAATTTTTTTTCTTTTTTTCAAAAATTTCCTGCCTTTCTTTGCAAACCGTTTGCAGGGCAATGGCGTGAGGCGTGAGGCGGAAATCGGCGTTGTCGGATCTGACAGAAATTCGGTGTTCACACCGTGAAGTGAACATGCGGTATGGTTCGGTAATTCCTTTGGTTGTGAGGTCGTTTATCATAACTCCAATATACGATTCCGTTCGTGAAAGAACAAAAGGCGGTTTGCCAAGAACATTTTGCGAGGCGTTAATACCAGCAATAATTCCTTGACCGCCCGCCTCTTCATAGCCAGTTGTGCCATTTATTTGCCCGGCAAGGAATAGATTTTTTATTTTTTTTGTTTCCAAAGTTGGCAAAAGTTCTTGCGGATTTATGTAATCGTATTCAATTGCATAGCCCGCTTGTGCAATTTTTGCATTTTCAAGACCCTTAATTTTATTCACAAACATCTGTTGAATTTCGAGTGGCATTGCGGTTGAAATTCCAGCAGGGTAGACGAGGTTGGAATCAAGACCTTCAATTTCCAAAAAAATTCTGTGAGCAGGATTTTCAGGAAAACGAATGGTTTTATCTTCAATTGATGGGCAATATCGTGGACCTTTCGCCTCAATTTCCTTTGTGTATATTGGTGAAAGTTCACTATTTTGGAATAAAATATTGTGAGCATCCACATTTGTCGCAGTGATCGAACACGGAATTTGTTCAATCGTGATTTCAGTGTTCACGAACGAAAATGGGCGAGGCGGAACATCACCGTGTTGAACTTCAAGCTGGGAAAAATCGATAGTATTGCGGAAAATTCGTGGTGGAGTTCCCGTTTTCAAGCGTCCAAGTTCAAAACCAAAGCGAGCAAGCGTTTTTGAAAGCCCATAACTTGCGGGTTCGTCAACTCTGCCTGCGGGAATTTTTTCCTTGCCAAGTAAAATCATGCCAGAAAGGAATGTGCCAGTTGTTAAAACCACGGTTTTGCAGGAAATCTGCGTGCCGTCTGCCAAAATTACGCCACGAATTGTATCATTTTCAAGAGCAATATCCTCCACCTGTGCGAAAATGATATCAAGATTTTTTTTATTTTTCAGGTGTTTTTTTGCC
>CANCKZ010000044.1 GCA_947378695.1 Rickettsiales bacterium | reverse complement strand
GCGGTTTTTTGCGTTGAAATGTAGTTATCAATGTTGATATCAACGCCGGTTATATCAACAGAGGCAGACTTGCTTTGCGTCAAGAAATTCCAAACCGATGCAATGTTGAGGGTGGTATCGTTGAATTTTAGGTAACTCGTTTTAGCAGTTTGCACAATGCCTTTGTCTAGGGTAAAATCTAGCTGAGCATTGACTTCTTGCGGAATGTTTGTCAGTTTTTTTGTATCAATTTCAAAGGTATTGCAGAAGTTTTGAGTATCCGCAATGTTTGCAACAAGCGTGCCGGTTATGTATGAAAGCAGGGGGGTGTTGTCAATAATTCCGTGAATTCCCTGTGATGTTATGGAAAAATGTTGCGATTTTATAGCAAAATTGGAAATATCAAGCTTGCGATTGAGTAACTCCGCTTTGATGTTGAGGTCTATCGGTGGAATTTGTTGCAAGAATTTGTTTGCGGTTTGCATTTTCTTTGCGATGTCACCAACAAGAATATTTGTTGCCGAGCCTTCAAGTTTAAGGGTATCAAAAAACAGAGGATTTGCCGAATTTGTTGTGTATTTTGCTTCAATTGTTGCGTCCCCAAGTTCAGATTTAATGAAGAGGTTTGCCTCGCCCATGTGGTCGTGTAAAAGTTCGTTCAAGCTTGAAAGTTGAAGTTTCAGCGAAAGGTTGTGGTTATCTAAGTGAATTGAAGCGTTAGCTTTTATTTTGGAATCGTAGTTTGGCATTGAAACTTTTGCGTCAATATTGGAAATTTTGTGGTGAATATCTGTGTTGCAAATTTTATATGAAAAATTACTGTTTGAAATTTTTAAATGAGTAAGCGAAATACTGTTGAACTTGCCGTTGATTTTTTTCAGAGGTTCTTGCGTGGAATTTTGCGTTTTTTCCTGTTCAATTAAGTTGTGCGTTGGAAGGAAATTATAGGAATTGTTGCATTTTATAATATCAATATTGGCATTTTCAAGAATTATATTTTTGATTACAAGACGGTTGAAAATCATTGGCAGTAATGCGATTTTTATATCAATTTTTTTTGCGGAAATAAGGTTTTTTTCCTCAAATGATGGGTTCAAAACCGTGAAATCATACGCTGTTATTCCAAAAAATGGCAGAATTGAAAGGCGAGCCTTGCCCGAAATTTTTACTTCAAGCCCAGTTTTATTATATATTATGCGATTTATTTCCGGAATTGGGATAATCTTTTCAACCGGCACGAAGCGTGGAATTAAAAAGGAAAGCGATATGATTATTGCTAAAATCCAGATGAATATTTTGAATATTGCGTTGGAAAATAACGCCAAGATTGATGTGCGGGTTGTGCCAACATTGGATTTGGAAGATTGCAGTTCTGGCATGTTTTTACAGAGCTATATTTTTCGTGTATAAAATTACATGGATTATTTTTTATTTAAAAAGTCAAGAATATTTTGCGATTGTATTTTATAATTGCAACTTGAATTATATATTTAAAAAAAGTTCTTGACAAATAATTTTTTACTTGCTTTTGTTCAATAAAATTATTTCGCTCGTGAACCATGAAAAAAATCATTCCCTTAATTGCACTTTCTGCATTAGTTCTTGCGTGTGGCAAAAAAGAAGGCTCAAACAAAAAATCTGAACAATCAGATTCTAAATCAAAAACTTCCGTTAGTGGTAAAGCACTTTCATCGGTTCAATCCCTTTCTACAAAAGGCTTTGTTGCTGATAGAGTTTTCTACAAATTTGACGATGCTTCCGTTCAAGAAAACCACAAAGCAGACCTAAAAGCACAAGCTGCTTACATCAAAGAAAAACTTGCAGAAGATGCAAATCTTGAAGTTATTGTTGAAGGAAACTGCGACGAAAGAGGCGGTGTTGAATACAACATGGTTCTTGGTCAAAAAAGAGCAGATTCCGTTAAAGAATTCCTTATCGCACAAGGCGTTTCATCTGAAAGAATTAAAGCCGTAAGCTTCGGTAAAGAAAGAGTAATCGTTGCTGGAACTGACGCAGTTGCTTACTTGCAAAACAGGGTTGCAATCACAAAAATTGAAACTAAATAAGTATTGTGAACTACATCGGATTACCAAATTCTAGGAATTTTTGTCAAAGCTTAAACGCATTTGAACCACAAGTTTCTAGATTTTCCGACGGCGAGGTTTCATTGTCGCTCGACGGCTTTGATTTTTCGCCAAAAAAGTTGTGCGTAGTTCAATCCCTATTTGGGTCAGACTCCGCACTTCTTGAACTTCTTCTCACACTAAACACGATTTCCCGCAACACATCAACCGTTCCGCATTTATTGCTGACATACATGTCTTATTCAAGGCAGGATCGTGAAATTTCCCAAACATCTCCAATCTCTTCGCTTGTAATCGCACAATTGCTAGCATCGCAGAAAATTCAAACAATTTCAATCGTTGAACTTCACGCACCACAAGTGCAGGGATTTTTCCAGCAACCGTGCTTTAATATTTCACTTGAAGAATTTTTCGTTTCGCATATTTTGCAAAATTTTAAACCGCATGATATCGTGATTTGTGCAGCCGATATTGGTGGTGCGAAGACATCTCGCAAAATCTCAAACAACTTGCAATGTTCAAGTGCAATTGTGGAAAAAATGCGTCCAAAAGCTGGTGTTTCGCATGCAATGTCATTGGTTGGCGATGTTCAAGGCAAGGTTTGCATTTTGATTGACGACATAATCGATTCCGCTGGAACGCTTTGCAATGCTGCCGATATGCTTATGCAAAATGGGGCAAAATCTGTAATTGCGTATGCAAGTCATGGAATTTTCTCCGGTGAAGCATTTAACAGAATTGAAAAATCGGCAATTACAAATGTTTTTGTTGCAAACACAATTTGCCAGTCAAATTCTGGGAAAATTCAAGTGATTGATGCCTCGCAGTTTGTAAAATCTCAATTTGAGGCAAAAGCAATCAACTTCTAAAAAATATTTGATATAACAATATCACGGCCAACACCATTCAGAACAGCGACCGCATCGTCGCCTTTTGAAAGTCCAAGAATTGCTTTTGCAATTGGTGCGTGGATTGAAACTATGCCTTTTGAGACATCGGAGTCGTAATCTGAAAGAATTTTGAATGTTTTTTTGGAATTATTGTCTTCAAATTCAATTTCCACTGTGGCACCGAATGAAACGGTTGTGAATGTTTTGCTGGCAACATCAACGATTGAGTGAGTTGCTATGACGGTTTCAAGCTCGTTTAAGCGTGATTCTATCATGCGTTGCTTTTCTTTTGCGGCGGCATATTGTGCGTTTTCTCGTAAATCTCCGTGACTGCGCGCAATGGAGATTTCCTCCGCAATTGCAACCATTTGTTGGTTTTTGATATTGTCAATTTCCGAAGCAATGCTTTCGTAGCATTGAGGTGTGAGGAAGTTATTCATATATTTCTGTTATCTTTTGGTATGATAAACACAACATCGTTCAAGCTTGCGTTGACCAAGATTTGACAGCCAAGACGGGAGGTTTTTGTAAGTCCAAAAGCAAGGTCAAGCATGTCTTCTTCGTCTTCTTGTGCTGGTTTTAGGGAGTTGTAAACGCTTTGTTCTTCAACAATTACATGACAAGTTGAGCAAGCAAGCGAGCCCTCGCAAGCACCTTCAAGAGGTATGTGATTTTGGTGTGCAACTTCCAAAATTGAAAGACCTTCCTGTGCTTCTACCGTTTTTAATTCACCATTTGGCAGGCGAAAATGTATGTTAACCATGAATCCTATATTAAGATATAGCTTGACACACATTGTGTTTTTTTATATATGTCAAGCATTTTTTTGGAAATTTATATCACTTAAAATATGCGACATGAATCTTTACCAGCATCTCCTGTGGATTTGTGCGAGTTCGTATTCTTGACTTTGCTATCGCATTTACTTTCCATTTCAGTTGGTAAATCTGAATCTCCCCCGGGCTGAAATTGTGAAGTGGAGCTTTTAATGAGACTATTTAGGCTAAGTTTCGAAGTGTGTTTCTCATCTTGATCAACTTTCACATTTTGCGTCACTTCGTCAGTTTGCGATAAAATAGCAGGGTATTGAGTATGTTGTGCATTGTTTCCGTTGTTCTCAATTGCATTGTAAACATTTGTATGCATCAACCCCTCCTTTACAATCGAAAAATCCTTTGCCTGCTGTTTTTGCACATTGTATATGATATTTAAACACTTGTCGAGCGATACCTTATTTTGTGATATGAGTGCATTGTATTTTCCTTTAATCTCTTTCATCATTTCACGATCTAAGTCCTTACTCGTAAATACATTATTCTGCGTGAGGTAGTCAAATATCGGTGCTATTTCTGCATTTTTAAATGTATCCTGTATTTTCCCTTCATTGCTCACTGTTAATGTATAATCTTCATTATCGTCCTTCTGTAAGTTCATCGTTAAATACATTTTGAAGGTTCCCTGTATGTCGTCCAAGTATACATTGTAATTATTATCTGACATTTGCACGATTGTGTTTCGCTTTTTATTATTCGCTTGCATATATATAATGTTAATTTAATATATAACAATAACACATTTTTTGTTATATATTAAGGTTTTTTTTGCTTTGTGAATATTTTTCTTGACAAAAGATTTTTTTGCAAACACACGATGTGTTATTAATTCAAATAACTAGTAATATTAATATGAACAAAAGTGATTTAATTGATGCAATGGCATCAAAAACTGGTCTTACAAAGGTGAAATCCGGCGAAGCTCTTGACGCACTTCTTGAAGCCGTTACTGATAGTTTAAAAAGTGGAGATTCCGTTTCTTTAATTGGCTTTGGTGTGTTTAAAGCACTTGAAAGAGCAGCAAGAGTAGGGCGTAACCCAAAAACAGGTGCTGAAATTAAAATTGCAGCAAAAAAATCAGTTTCATTCGTTGCTGGTAAATCTTTGAAAGATTCTGTTAACGCAGGTAAATAGTATATGTTTAGCTTTAAGGAACTCCTGATTGTACTTCTGATTATCCTATTAATCTTTGGTGCAGGCAGGCTTCCTTCGGCTATCAAACAAATAATACAGTCGATAAAGGACATAAAAAACTCGAAATAAAATGTCCAATTTCCAACCACATTACTTGATATACGCAGTTGGATACTTTTCCATAGCATATATTCTTTGGCTTGTAATTAGGCACGCAATTTTGTATTACATAGTCAAGACACTGCTTGGCATAATGAAAATTGTGACAAAAAAAGACTTCAAATACGCTCCAAAACCACAACCAATGACCGACCGTGAGGACGAACTCAAACGGGATCAAAAAGTCGAAATTTTCAAACAGCAGGCAAGTGAGGTTCGCAAAATGCTCGACAAAAAGAAAGACGGCGATGATATTATTGAGGTCGATATTCAGCGTTCAGGCGGTGAGGGCGGTCAAGTTGGTGGAAAATCTGAGGAAAATTCCTCGAAATTGTCCTCAACTCGGGAGCGTCAAAACGAACGCATTGTTGGAATTGTTGATCAAAACGCCCTGCCAAAATGGCAAAAAATGGTGTTTCAAAAAATGTTCGGGGAACTCAACCAAATTGCAAAAATTATGGTGCAAAACCAAGTTTCAAGCCAAAGCACAACAGGATACTGGACATCATATGTCACTGCAAAAAGCCAGCAAGCGGAACAATCAAGTGGTGTTGGTCGGAAAACGGGGCGTGGTTTTTAATGTTTTTGAATGGAAAAACTGCATGCAAATCCCACAATTTCGCATAATGTTTTAGTGCTTTTCGACCTAAATTTTCCCAAAAACAACGGGGAAATTGCCGTGAATATTGCCTATTGCACTTTGAATTGGTGTAAGGTTTTCGCCTGTGATGTATGTCTCAATTTTTGCATCAATTTTCACATTTTCAAAGTAATTCAGCACTTCTTGACCAAAAATTTCGCCCTGTGCAACAAGTTTAATGCCCGCCCCAATGTTTGTATGAAGCGAGAGATTTTTGTGGATTTCATCTGCAAAATATGGGTAATGCGTGCAAAAAAGCCCAACGGACGAAATTTTTGCAAAATCTTGACCAATTTCGTTGCGAATTTTCGCCAAATCTTCGTCAACTATGGCTTGAACTTGCTCCCGTTTTATGCCGTTTTCAATTTCTTGTTCCCAGCGAATGGGCGAATATTGATGCACGAAAAGCTTGCAATTATTGGTGTTATGGCAGTTTGTGAGTGCCTCGTAATATTTATTACTAGAAATCGTTTGCTTGGTGCCAATTACTAAAATGTGTTTTTCGTTATTAATTTTTGGCGTTGTGTTGTAAAGAATTTCAGCACTTTTGTTGATTATCAAAACCAGCTCCAAACCTTGTTTTTTATAGCGATTAATGAACTCTTCATCAAGAACTGTGCTGGCAGTGTTGCAGGCGATTACAACAATTTTTGCGTTGAATTTTTTACATTCTTCCAGAAGATTTTCGATTAAAACAACAAGTTGAGCGGGCGTTTTAAGACCATACGGAACATTTTTAGTATCCCCAATG
>CANCKZ010000043.1 GCA_947378695.1 Rickettsiales bacterium | reverse complement strand
TTTCCGCCCAAAATTTTTGCCATAAGTTGCTGACCATAACAAATTCCAAGCACTGGAATGCCAAGTTCGAAGATTTTTGCGTCAATTGGTGGAGAGCTTTCCTCCAAAGTGGAATATGGCGAGCCGGAGAGTATCACGCATTTTGTGTTTGCGGTGATGGATTCCATCGCCTTGCTTGGCGGAACGATTATTGAATAAACATTCATTTCGCGAACTCTGCGGGCGATGAGTTTTGTAACTTGTGAACCGAAATCGATTATAAGACAGGTGTGCATTTGTTATTGATTATTTAATTTATTTTTGAGTTCCATCGCTTTGTTTTCTTCTTGAAGGACTTTGAATGTGCCACGAAGTGCAATTGCTGGTAAACCAACAACAGTCGCCATTGAGGTTGTTAGGAGGGCTATTATAACTTTAGTGTTGTATGGGTCGAGTTTTAGGAATTCACGCACAAGTCCCGCAATAAACCATAACCATGTAATTGCAATGGCGAAAGCAAGATACACTACAAGAAACTTTAGAAATCTATTAAATCTGCTCTCGGCCATTGCGTTACTATGTGTTTCGGCTTCCATCTCCGCTGGCGATTTGACCAGCTTATCGGGCTGCCACAAGTCTTTCGGTTCTTTGTAGGTGGGAATGTTGAACTTCGTTATACTCATACGCAATTTAATTATTTCTATTTTTCAATACCCCCCTATACCTTTCAATTCCTCTTTTTGCACACTCAAAAATATCTTTGTCGCTCAATGCGTTATTCTTACCAGTGGTGTAAGCGTTTCGCCAAGCTATGTTATTGTGAGTAATTTCACTAAGTTCAATTGCATTTGCATTGCCATACATATCCCATACACCAGATAAAATTCCAAGAGTTTCTTCTTCGTATTCTTCAATAAAATCGCTTTGCCTCAAAACTTCTTTCTGTTGTGCAAATGTATCATTGGTTATCGGATTGCTTCCATTTTTCTTAAATTCGTGATAAAGTGATGGAATGACTGGTCCGTATTGCCAAGCTTCAATTTTCTCGTCAAATAATTTTTCACCTTGAAGAGCTAAATACCACGCATAGCCAAAGTATACAAGTTTTATAATTTGCATTGCTGTGAGGTTCCGTGGTGTATCCTCTCCTCTTGCCTTAATGATAAAATAATTAGCAACCTGCTGTGGTGTGTATTTTGCCATGTTGGTTTTCAAACTTTTGCTCTAAAAAAAATTACATTTTGCGAAATGTCAAGAAAATTACCACGATTTTCACCACCATTTATTTGGCAAGAACCTTAAATTCAATTGAGTGCACTTCGTTCATTAAATCTGCTGTTGCGTTGTTAATAATACGGTGTTTTTCCAGCGTTTTTTTGGCGAAAAGTTCGCTAGAAGCAACCGTTATCACGAAGTGAGTATTGCCATTTCCTGTGAAGTGTCCCGCATGTTTGTGCGAAACATTTTCAATTGAAATTGTGAAGTCGTTTATGCTGATTTTTTTGAGTGCATCGGCGATTTTCCCATGTAAAATTTCCTGCATTTTTTATAGGTCAAACTGATTGCGGGCAACAAAACCGATTGGGCGTGAGTTTTCGTCAACAACAACAACGCTGCCAATGCGGTTTTCTTCCATCGTGTTTATTGCGTCAATTATGTAGGAATTCTGCGTTAGGATTTTTGGATTTTTATTACAAATTTCGCCAGCTTTTGCGTTTGATATATCCCCATTTGTTTTGAGGACAAACCTTCTAATATCGCCATCGGTTATAATACCGGTCATTTTACCGCCATTTGTTACACAACAAAAACCATTTGCATTGTGCGACATAGCCTTTACAACCTGAATTATGCCAGAATCTTCCTCAACGATAGAAATTTCCGAGTTCATAATTGTGGATATTTTGGAGATTTTCATGCCAAGATTTCCGCTTGGGTGGAATTTTGAATACTGAACTTTTGTGAAATTTTTCATTTTCGAAGCACAGACGGCAAGGATATCGCCAATTACCAACATTTGCGTTGTGGAAGTTGTTGGAGCGGAGAAATCGTGGAATTCTGACGATTTTGGCGCAACTATTGAAAAATCGGAGTTAGTCGCCAGTGTGGATTTTGCGTCCCGTGTGATTGAAATTGTAACATTTCCATTTGCCTTTGCGTGGTTCAAAACGGACATAATTTCCGAACTTTCACCCGAATTTGAAAGGAAAATTATTGCGTTTTCCTGTGTAATCATGCCCATATCGCCGTGACCTGCGTTGAAAGGGTCAAGAAAAAAAGCAGGAATGCCAATTGAGGACATCGTTGCAACAATTTTCATGCCAATATTACCACTTTTTCCAACGCCAGAAACGATTATATGCCCCTTGCAATTTGCGATTATTTCAACAATTTTCGTGAAGTTTTCATCAAAAATTGGCAGCGTATCGCTTAAACCCTCAATTTGAATTGCCAGTGCGTTTTTCGCTTCGCGGATAATATTCATTATTAACTAAAAAATTGAGCCAAAGAATTTAACGCTTCTTTGCATTTTGAAAGTGGAATTTTTTCATCATTTATGCAAATTTCAGTGCCGGTTGTGAAACCAATTTGAGTATAAATTATGTTACTTTCAACAGCTTTTTCAACAAATGCAATTGACTGCCCCTTCGGAACGATGCAGAGGTATCGACCACAAGTTTCGTTGAAAAGAAGTGTTACAAGTTCCAAATTCGAATACCCATAAAGGTTCAAATTTGCACCAACTCCACCTTTTACGCACATTTTTGCAAGGGCGGTCAAAAGTCCACCGTTTGAAACATCGCAACAAGCAGAAAGTATGCGTTCGTTTATCACACTTTGAATAAATTCGCCCGTGGTTTTTTCGGTTTGAAGGTCAACATCTGGCATTTTCCCACCAATAATTCCTTCGCAAATTTCAGCGTAAATTGTGTTAGTCAAGTGCGAGCCAAGCTCTCCCACAAGGAAAATATGGTTTTCTTCGGTGGAAATTAAGTTGCCAATTGCCTTTGTGTAGTCCTCCATAATTCCAACCATTCCAATGGCAGGGGTCGGGTTCACAGAATTTCCATCGGTTTCATTGTAAAGTGAAACATTCCCCGAAATTACAGGCACATTCAAGAACTTCGCCGCTTCGGAAATTCCGACTATGGAATCCTTAATTTGCCCCATCACAACAGGGTTTGTTGGGTTTCCAAAGTTCAGGCAGTTTGTCAAAGCTGATGGTTTTCCACCGCTTGCACAAATGTTTCGGTAAGATTCCACAACAGCATGAATTGCCCCCATTTTTGCGTTTGATTTCACAAATTTTGGCGTGCAAGTGCTTGAAATCACCAATGCTTTTTGAGTGTTGTAGGAAATTTCTTTTGCGTTGATATCGTGAATGAAGTTCAATGCTCCACAGCCTTTTTTCGAAAGCATTGTTTGTGAAAGCGTGAAGTTTTTATTATATTCCTCTTTTAAAGTAACACTTTTAATGTTTCCATAGCGAACAACGCCCGCTTGATTTCCACAAACAAAAACGGCAGAATTTTGAACGCCGGAATCGTATTTTTGGTAAATAAATTCCTTGCTTGCAACATTTGGCGAGGCAAGAATTTTCAGCAGATTTTCCGCAATATCCAATTTCGTTGGCTTGGAAACTTTGATTTCATCGTCAATTTGTGAAACGGAAGGGCGGTCATAAATTGGTGCGTGGCTGGAAATTGGTTCAATTGGAATTTGACAAACAATTTGCCCGTTTTCTTTTATGACAAGGTTTTTTGTGTCAGTAATTTGCCCGATAATCGCAAAATCAAGGTTCCATTTTGTGAAAATTGTGCGAGCTTCCTCCTCCTTTCCTTGTTTGATAACAATCAGCATGCGTTCTTGACTTTCAGAAAGCATAATTTCGTATGCCGTCATGTTTTTTGCCCTTTGTGGAATTGCGTTCACATTAAGTTCAATACCCGTGCCACCTTTTTCCGCCATTTCAACAGAAGAGCAGGTTAGACCAGCGGCACCCATATCTTGAATTGCCAAAACGCAATCGGTTTGCATAAGTTCAAGGCAGGCTTCGATGAGGAGTTTTTCAACGAAAGGATCGCCAACTTGCACGGTAGATTTTTCGTTTGCATCTTGTGATGAGAATGAATCTGACGACATCGATGCTCCGTGAATACCATCTTTTCCTGTTTTATTTCCAACATAAACAACATTTGCACCAACAAATGAAGCAGCTGAATAGAAGATTTTATCCTTTTGAGCCAACCCAACGGACATCGCATTCACAAGGTTGTTTCCGTTGTAGGAATCGTCAAATGTGCATTCGCCAGAAACCATTGGCACGCCAACGCAGTTTCCATAAAATGAAATTCCACTTGTCACGCCCTTAAGTAGTCTTTTCGTGTTTTTATCGTTGATATTACCAAAACGCAATGAATTTACATTGGCAATTGGTCTTGCTCCCATTGTGAAGACATCTCGCAAAATTCCACCAACACCAGTTGCCGCACCAGAAAACGGTTCAATAAACGATGGGTGATTGTGCGATTCCATTTTGAAAATAATGGCATCGTTGTCGTATCCATCAATAATACCTGCGTTTTCACCCGGACCACAAATTACTTGTTCGCCTTTTGTGTGCATGTGTTTCAGGTGCATGCGTGTTGTTTTGTAAGAACAATGTTCTGACCACATCGCCGAAAAAATTCCAAGTTCAACTAAGTTTGGCTTCCTTCCCAAGATTGCTTCAATTTTTGAGTAATCTTCGTCGTTCAATTTGTGAGTTTTTAAGATTTCCGGTGTGATCTCGATGTTATACATGGCAAGAAAATTTATTTTTTTCAGAATATAAAAACTCTTTTGTGTAGTAGTCAAGAAGAAAATATTGCACCATTAATTTTTATTTTCACGGCAAAAATATTAATTTAGCGTATATTTTCCGCAATTTTGTGTAGAAATTCCACAACTTTAAATTACATAATACAACTTCAAATATTCAAATAATATTTATAGTAAAACGCTTTGGTCAAAAAGCATTTTTTTATATAAAAAATATCTGTTTTCCTTGAATTTTATAATAATATGTATTATAAGTTATATGATAGCTTTATGAATTGAATAATTTAAACTAAATAATTTTATAAAAAAATGCAAGATGTAGTTACACCTCGTAAGAGAGGTCAGAAAATAGCGGCAGGCGAAATTGACAGATTAATCGGCATGAGGATTCGCATCGCACGAAACATGTTCCACAAAAGGCAAGAAGATCTTGCAAAATTTCTTGGTCTAACGCTTCAACAAACGCAAAAATATGAAAACGGCAAGAACAAAATGTCCGTCAACTTATTAACGCAAGTTGCTGAATTTTTCAACATACCAATCGCATACTTCATTCCGTCAGTTGTTGGCTCAACGAAAGATAACGCAATGGAAATGCTTACAATGGCACAGCCGGTTCAAAATGTTGCAGAAGACTGGAAACCAATCGGAGAACTCAATCCGGAAAAAGCAACGCCAGTAAAACAAGTTGCAGAAAGCATTCTTCCAATCGAAAAAAAGCAAAACTTTATTTTGGAGTTAATCGATGTTCTTACAAAAATTGAGCCAGAAAAACAGCAAGAATTTCTGCAAGTTCTTAAAACTTATCAAGCGATGAAATAGCTTATGAATATTATTCTTGGATACGGAAGAACCGGTAGGGCACTTGCGAACTTTTTTCAATCACACAGTGAGGAATTTTTGATTTTTGACCAAAACACGAAATCACAAGCCTTAACGGACTTCCCTAATAATATTATTCACGCCGTGCCAAGTTCTTCGCTTGGCATTAGCCGTTTAATTGTTAGCCCCGGCATTTCAACGCAATATTCCCGCCCGCAAAACATTACAAACAACTTCATCACATTCGCCCAAAACGAAAACATTCCCATGGTTTCGGATATCCAGCTTTTCATGGAATTATTTCCGCAGAAAAAATATTTCGGAATAACAGGCACGAACGGGAAATCGACAACAACAACGCTTTTGCATCACATTTTAACCAATTGCGGTTTAAATTCTGCACTGTGTGGCAACATTGGAACTTCGCCATTTGAAAATGCGGTTAATGTGGATATTTGTGCCGTGGAAATTTCGAGTGCTCAAATTGAGCTTACACAAGGCGTGGAATTTGAGATATCAGCAATAACGAACCTTAGTCCAGACCACCTTGACCGCTACCAAACCGCAGAGGATTACTACGCAGTAAAGCTTCAAATTGCACAAATTTCAAAAACTTTGCTTGTAAATCACTCAATTTTGGAAAACTTCGCAATTCAGCACGGAAATATTATTCCATTCAGTGTTGAAAAAAAATGCGATGGATATTATATACTAGGAAGCGAAACTTTTTTCAAAGACGAAAAAATCTGTGATATTCCCACAACAAGCCTTATTGGAAGGCATAATTTAGAAAATGTATTGTGTGCCTTGGCGGTGAGCCATTACGCGGGGTATGATGTATCCGAAATTTTACAAGCAATTACAACATTTAACGGAATTGAACACAGACTTCAACTTATTGCAACGAAAAATGGCGTAAAATTTTTCAACGATAGCAAGGCAAC
>CANCKZ010000042.1 GCA_947378695.1 Rickettsiales bacterium | reverse complement strand
ATGGCACGAAAATCCAACAAATTCAAGGTTTTCACAGGTTTTGATGATATCAAGTGCGTGCGGGATATCAGTGATGTCGATGCCAAATTTATTGCCGATTTTCCCAGTTGTGATTTTATCGTGCGTGTAATTTTCCACCTTCAAATGGGGGTTGACACGCAAGGCAACACGAACATTTTTCGCCAAATTACCAGCAATTGATTGAATAATTTGCATTTCCTCCACAGACTCCACATTGATTTGCAAAATCTCGTTTTCAATTGCAAATGTGATTTCCTCGTCCGTTTTTCCAACGCCGGCAAGAACGATTTTTTGCGGAGAGCAACCACATTCAACGGCACGCTTCATTTCGCCAAGTGAAACGCAGTCAATACCAGAGCCAGCTTGAATTAATGCACGAACTATGGCGTGATTATTGCAGGATTTTATCGAAAAAGCGACAAGTTTTTCAATGCCGTCAAGGTGTTTTTGAAAGGTTTCAAGGTTTGAAACGACTTGCTTTGTGGAGTATATATATTGCGGTGTAGCCGTTGTGTTGATTGGGTTTTCTTCGCAAAACAAACGGTTTTCGTTATAATAAAAATTCTGATTCATACTTAAAATTGCCAAAGGAGAGATTTATAAAATGGTGTATATTGAAAGAAGGCGTATGTTGTGCAGAAAAGCAACATTATGGCGGTATATGTTTTAATAGTGATTGCAATATTGAACGATTTGTAAAGTTCAAGTTCTTTTGAAGGCTGGGATAGGTAAAGGTTTTTGATGATTTTTAGGTAGTAAAACAGTGCTGTTGCGGAGGACAAAACTATCGCAATTGCAAGGGTGTAGTGTTGTGAGGAGAGAAGGTCTTTGATTATCACATATTTTGCAACGAAGCCGGCAAGTGGTGGAATTCCGGCAAGGTTTAGAAGTGAGAAGCTTAACAAAAATGCCAGCACGGGGTTGGTTTTATAAAGCCCTTGAAGCGATGTTATGGTGCGTTCGTAGCCAAAATTTTTGCGAATGGACATTAAAATTGTGATTGTGAACAAAATTGAAACGGCGTATATCACAACAAATTCAACGAGGGTTTGGTATGAGAAGGCAGGGTCGGTATATATTGCAAGAATGTAGCCCATGTTTGCGATTCCACTGTATGCAAGAATGCGTTGAATGTGGTTTTGGAAGACTCCACCAAAGGCACCAATGAACATTGATCCAACAGAAACAAGTGCGATTACCGTGAAGGCAAGGTTGCTGTGAAGCGATGGAATTAGGTTTGCAAAGGCAAATAGTGCGGCAATTTTTGGCAGAACGGATATGACCCCAAGTGCTGGCAGGTTGGTTGCGGAATAGACATCCGGTGCCCAGAAATGGAACGGAAAAGCGGTAAGTTTGAAGAAAACCCCGCAAAGAAATAGAATAATTCCAATGGTTGCAAGCGGTGAATTTACGACATCGGCAAATTGTATTGAATTTGAAACGCCGTAGATAAATGAAATTCCAAAAAGCATAAGTGCGGAGCAAACCCCTCCAATAACGAAATATTTCACCGCAGATTCCGAAACAAACGGCTTTTTACTCATCATTCCAACAAGAATGTATCCAACAAATGAAACGGTTTCAAAGGCAAGATAAAGCGAGAGGAAATCCCTTGCTTTCATTGCAAACAAACACCCAATAACACTTGTTATTACAAGGAAATATACGCTGAAATTCGCCAACTTATGAGAGCCGTAATATACATGCAAATGAACGAGGAGAAGGGCGATGAACATCATCAACAAATGCACAATATTCACATTTCTTGCAAATATTATTTCATTGAAAAATACGAAGATGATCATCGCTGAAAGTGATGCAATGGAAATGTTTCGCACAGATTTTGAAACGCCAGTTGGTTTTATCAGGGATATTACCAACGAAAATAGTGCAACTCCAAGTAATGAAAATTCCAAGGTTGAGTTTGAGATGATGGCTAAAATGTTATACATAATGCTTAACAATTCATTAAAATTTTTCCGTATATTGACTTGACTTATTTTAAAGTCAAACTATATCTTAAAATGCAAGTGATTTTTTAACATGACAAATGAAAACGAACAAATAGCAAACGAACAGAAAACAAATGTGCAAACAGCACCTGTTGTTGCTATCAGAGACATCGTAACATTTCCAAATACAATAGTCCCCCTCTATATTGGTCGACCGCAATCCATCAACGCAATTAACACGGCGTTCAAAGAAGGACAGCAAATTGTTATTGTGACACAAAAAAAAGCAAACATTGACGAAGTAACGGTTGATAACCTGTATCAATACGGTGCATTGGCAAATATTGTTCATGTTGCAAAAACGGGCAAGGTGGAAATGAAAATCATCGTTGATGTTCACACACGAGTTCGCATTCATACATTTCACAACGATGAAACAAAAAAATTGATAACCGCAGAATTTACCAAAGAAAAGACGAATCCTATCAGCGATGAGGACGCAAAACTTCTTGTTCGTGCATTAAAAAACACATTCAGCGAATATGTTAAAGTTTCCAATGTCATTCCAGTTGATATCGTTGCAACGGTTGCACAGGTGGAGGAATCGGAGGTTTATACTGATATTATATCTTCAACAATGCCCATTAAAATTGCAGAAAAAATGGACATTTTACAAGAACTAGACTTCACAATAAGGGTGACAAAAATTGCCAAAGTTTATGCAAATGAAATGAAACTTGCCGAACTTGAAAATAAAATTCAGGGCAAGGTGCGTCAAAATTTAACAAAAAACCAGCAAGAACACTATCTTCGTGAACAAATTGATGTTCTTCAAAAGGAACTTAACGCAACAAGCGGAAAGGATTCTGACGGCGTGGAAAAGTATGAAAAAATGCTGAAAGCTTTGAAGGCTCCAAAGGAAATTAAGGAAAAAATTGCCGAAGAAATTGCACATTTGAAGTCTCTTTCATCGTATTCATCGGAAAATTCTATCGTGAAAACTTATCTTGACTGGATGTTCGCACTGCCTTGGAACAGCTTTTCCAAAAGCAAAATTAGTGCAAAAAAAGCGGGCGAAATTCTTAACAAACACCACTACGGACTTGATAAAATTAAAGAACGCATTTTTGAATATATTGCCGTTTATTCCCGAATTGAAAAACCAAAAGGGCAAATTTTATGCTTGTATGGTCCTCCCGGTGTTGGAAAAACGAGCATCGTTGCCTCAATTGCGGAAGCTATGGGGAAAAAATACGCTAAGGTTTCGCTTGGTGGAATGAGGGACGAAGCGGAAATTCGTGGTCACAGGAAGACATACATCGGTGCGTATCCCGGAAAAATTATCGGTGCGATTAAAAAAGCAGGCACAATGAACCCCGTTATTTTACTTGATGAAATCGACAAAATTTCGGATTCCTATAAGGGAGACCCAGCCTCCGCACTACTTGAAGTTCTTGACCCTGAACAAAACAAGGCTTTTCAAGATAACTACCTTGAAGTAGACTTCGACCTTTCCAACATAACATTCATCGCAACGGCAAACAGCTTGAAGATTTCTCAACCATTGCTTGACCGTATGGAACTTGTGAATGTGAGTGGCTACACCGAACTTGAAAAAGTGCAAATTGCAAAGGAATATATTATTCCAGAAACTTTGAAAGAAGTTGGGATTAAAAAAGACGAAATGCAAATTTCCGATACCGCAATTCTTTCACTGATAAACCATTATACGAGGGAATCTGGCGTGCGGAACTTGAAGCAAAATATTTTCAAACTTGGCAGAAAGGCTTTGGTAAAAATTCTTAAAGAGGAAGTGAAAAAATGTGAAATTTCGCCAGAAAACTTGAAGGACTACCTTGGTGTTGCAAAGTATGAACACGGCGAAAAAGAAGACGGCATAACGGTTGGTGTTACTACTGGTCTTGCTTACACTTCCGCAGGCGGTGATATTCTTTCGATTGAATCGATAAAAATTGCAGGCGGAAAAGGGGAGATTAAATTCACAGGAAAACTTGGCGATGTTATGAAGGAATCAATGCAAATTGCCTTTGCTTACTTAAAATCTCACGCTGAACTTTACGGAATTGCAATGGAGGATCTGCAAAAAAACGATGTCCATGTGCATGTTCCAGAGGGTGCGACTCCAAAAGATGGACCCTCGGCAGGTGTTACAATCGTAACTTCGCTTGTGTCGCTTTTCACAAATATTCCAGTCAAAAACAACATTGCAATGACGGGCGAAATTAATCTTCAAGGCAAAGTTTTGCCAATTGGCGGCTTGAAAGAAAAGTTGATGTCGGCGGTTCGCAGTGGCATTGATGAAGTTTTCATTCCCGCAAAAAACACAAAAGATTTGGAAGATGTGCCTGCTGAAATTAAGGATAAACTGAAAATTCACCCAGTGAAACATGTTTCTGAGATTATCGAACTTGCTTTGAACCGATGAATAAACCCAGTTTGGAGCAAGCATTTCACACAATATCGCAAAACCTTCCAAATGGCGAGCGTGCAAATTTCGTTGAGAAATCCACGGAAAAATTAATGCGTGAACTTGGCGGATATGATGTTGATTTTGAGAAAATTTTTGCAGGAAAAATGCCAAACAACGGCTATAATTCTGCGATAGAGTTTCGTGATATCAACTTTTACAGCCACTGCAAGCATCATTTCAGCCCAATTATCGGGAAAATTTCGGTTTCATACACACCAAATGACTGGATTATTGGGCTTTCACGCATAACGGATTGCGTTTTTGCCTTGACGAAACGCCTGCAATTACAAGAGGATTTGACTATGGAGATTGCACAAGCAATTTTTGACGGCGTTGAAGCGAAGTGTGTTACGGTTGAGATTTCTGCCGTGCATTATTGCATGCAAAAAACGACGGAAAACCTGCCAAAAGTGAGGACATCGCACACGATTTCTCGTTGATTTACTTCAAACCAGTTGAGCCAAAGCCGCCAGATCCACGCTGTGTTTCTGTTAGAATTTCCACGATTTCGATGGGAAATTGTGCGTATTTTGCTATGACAACTTGTGCAATTCGCATGCCGTTTTCAACTGTGAATGGTTGGCTGGAAAAATTTGCTAAAATGACGCAAAGTTCACCACGATAATCGTTATCAACGGTTCCGGGTGAGTTAAGAACAAAAACGCCGTTTTTCAATGCCAAGCCAGAGCGAGATCGAACCTGTGCTTCAAAACCTTCCGGAAGTTCAAGTGAAAGACCAGTTTTGACCATTGTAATCGACTGCGGTGCAAGGGTTATGTTGGCATCGATGCAGGCGGAGACATCAAAACCGCTTGAACCCACCGTTTTGTATTCGGGAATTGTTGCGTTTTCGGAGAGTTTTTTGATTAATACTTTCATTTTTGTGCGGATTTCCAATCATTTGCGAAAATTTCAAGACCTTTGTCCGTCAATGGGTGTTTGATGAAAGATTCGATTAAGCTTGGTGGAATTGTTATGACATCTGCACCAATTTTTGCACATTGTGTGAAATGGTATGAATTACGAGCAGACGCAGCAAGAATTTCGGTTGGAAATTCGTAATTATTGTAGATTTCTCTGATTTCTGCGATTAAAGATAGACCATCGTGACCAATGTCATCAAGTCTTCCAACGAATGGTGAGACGAAAGATGCACCAGCTTTTGCGACTAAAAGTGCTTGTTGTGCGGAAAAGCAAAGGGTCATGTTCACCATAATGCCTTTGTTTGCAAGGGCATTGCAAGTGTGGATTCCCTCAATTGTTGTTGGAAGTTTTATGCAAACATTTGGAGAAATCTGCACAAGTTCAAGAGCCTCCGCAAGCATTTCGTTGCGAGTGGTTGCGATAACCTCCGCACTTACTGGGCCTTCAACTATTGAGCAGATTTCAGCGATAACATCTTGAAATTTTCTGCCTGATTTTGCAATTATACTTGGGTTGGTTGTAACGCCATCAATAATTCCAAGATCGTTCAGTGAGCGAATTTGCGAAATTTCGGCAGTATCAAGAAATATTTTCATGAAGCAAGAACTTTAACGCGTGAATATAGACGAGAAATTTTTCTTGAAATTGTTTTGATGTGGAAAACACCTTTTGTAACAGCTTTCATACCTTGTTTTTCGAAGGCTTTTAGTGCAAGCATAGCTTTTTCTTTGTTGCCACCTTTAATGCTTTCTTCAACATTTTTTACGCAAGTTTTAACGAAAGTTCTGCGAGATTTATTTGCAACTCTGCGTTTTTCGCTTTGTTTGATATCCTTTTTTGAAGCGGATTTATTTGCCATTTTGACTATCACTTAAATTATTTTCTACAAAAGAAAATGAAAAAAAATATTTGTCAAGTTTTTATTTTGAGTTTTCGCCATGTTGATGAAAATTTTTATCACTTGACAATTAACCCGATTGCTTTTATCAATTATCATATCACTAAATCAATAAAAAAAATGAAAAATATTATTAAAATCGCCAGTTTTTCGGCAGTTGCACTTTTGACAACACTCAACGCAAACGCGAAAGCGGAAAAATTTGTCCTTGATCCAACCCACACGAACATTACATGGTCGGCAAATCATGTTGGATTTTCAAACCCGAACGGTAAATTTGCGAAATCCTCAGGCGTGATGTTCCTTGA
>CANCKZ010000041.1 GCA_947378695.1 Rickettsiales bacterium | reverse complement strand
CTTTCCCGAAAACTGTATTTTATATTTGAACAACTTTATAAGTTATAAAGGGACTTTTTCAAAGCAAAAGGAGGTTTTATATGCATTTTATGCAAAGCTGTTTTTTGATTTTGAAGAGGTATTCGGCGAAAGCCAAAGGTGTGTTGAATGCGCACAAGCTGTTTTTGATTTTTTCCGTTTGGCGTTGCCTTTCGGTGTTATGAAGTGTTAACTTTTGAGGATTACACTTTAAAGGAGACTATTTTTGAGAGTTTATCTCTGCGATTTTATCGTTGATATTTTCGCTTTTTTTATGGCTGAAGAGCTTTTCTTACGCCAACTTGAACCCACGATGTTATAGCGTATTGTGCAATTTTTCCTTCATATTTTTCAAATGTTGGTTGAGAGCCATACAACGCATGATAAGAAACATTCTGCGATTTTATAATTTTAACGCCAAGTTGATACGATTTAAACAAGCCGTCGGAATCTCTTGGTGAATTTGGTGCGCCATTGTAGCTTTCAAATATGAGATGCAGCTTCTCATTTTCAAATGGCGGGTAATCAAATGCGATGCCAATATGCGGTCTTGTCATGTTTCCGCTTGGGATGTCAAAAGATGACTTTACACCCAAGTTTGTGTGAATTTGTAGGCTTTTGATGCTTATCGTTGACGCTGCTATCGCGTAATAATTCGTTGCTGCGTCGTAATACCCCCCTACACCATTCTTGTTTATATAACCAAAATCGATTGCAAGGCTTGGTAATATTGTGCCTCCGTCAAAAATTTTTGCTTTCAGCTGTAAAAGCGGATTCATAAGCGACAAAGATTTATCACTCGATTGCACGCCACCCATGCTGCCCGCCGTTAATTCAAGGCGGTTTGAAAACCCATATGAAAGTGAAATATATTGACCATAAATTTTTGCATCAGGCACGCTCCACACCTCAGTAAATGTTTCAATTGCAAGTTGTTTTGGCTTTTGAATGAAGGCGTCGTCCGTTACAAATGGAAGTGCAGCTTTTGAAGTTGAGCATACAAAAAGTGCGATGGCACACAGCTTTTTCATTGCACAATTTTCGTAATCATGCCCTCTTTTGGTGATGACATTTCGCCGATTTCCTTGCTTTTCATTCGCCCAGCAACATGCCCCATTCGCCCAGCAATCACCGCATATTTCATCGCCTCCGCCATTTGAACTGGATTTTCTGCCATAGCAATTGCCGTGTTCATAAGCACTCCATCGCAACCAAGTTCCATTGCAATTGTTGCATCCGATGGCGTTCCAACACCAGCATCAACCAAAACTGGAACGGAGGATTGCTCCACAATGAAGCGAATGTTGAGCTTATTTTGAATGCCAAGCCCAGAACCAATCGGCGCACCAAGTGGCATAATTGCGACAACTCCAAGCTTTTCAAGTTCACGAGCCAAAACCGGATCGTCACTGCAATAAACCATAACATCAAAGCCGTCTTCAATTAAAACTTTCGTTGCACGAATTGTTTCGATCATGTTTGGATAGAGGGTTTTTGGGTCAGATAACACTTCCAATTTCACCAAATTCCAGCCACCAAGTTCACGAGCCAAACGCAAAGTGCGAATTGCGTCTTCTGCGGTAAAACAGCCGGCTGTGTTGGGAAGGTAGGTGTATTTTTTTGGGTCGATGTAGTCCTGTAAAAGTGGTTGATTTTTCTGCTCAATATTAACACGACGCACCGCAACTGTGATAATTTCCGCACCGGATGCAACGAGTGCATCACGGTTCTGCTCAAACGAAGTATATTTCCCCGTGCCAATTAACAGGCGTGAAGAAAATTCCATAACCCCAGTTTTGCATTTTAAAATCAGTTTATCATTCAGTTTATCGTTCATTTTTGTGATGACAGTTTTTGACTTCTAAACGCAAAATGGGAAATGTCAAGGTTCAGTTTTAGCGACAAAAAGTTGCGGTTGACTCTGTTTCGGACTTGTGATTTAAGCTTGCTATTTTCACTTACGATTTAGCCTCCCTATTTGCAAAAATATAATTCGACATCAAAGTAAAACAATTAATGCAAAAACATACCACATTTTTCACCACAAAGCAAGAACATTCGCAGTTTTGAAGCGTTGGCGTGTCACAATCTATTGGGACAGGTCTTGAAAAAAACCACAAAAGCAAGGCGTTGATTGATGGTTTCGTGTCACTATTGCTTGTGTCATTAGAACTAGTGACTGCCCTGCTCTTCCTTTTTGCAAAAAGGCAGTTTATAGACTTTGCGAACTAATAAATGCAGATATGCAAAACATTCTTACGCCGGAAGTTGCTCTTTGGAGGGCAGTAATTCTTCAATCAATTCTTGACAGACTAACACAATCAAAGCGAGGGAGCGACATTCGTGCCAGAAAAAATGCAAAGAATTGGATGAACATTGAAAACGAAGATTTCCTTGCCGTCTGTGCTTTTGCCCAGCTGGAACCGGACTTTGTTCTTCGCAAGGCAAACAGTGCATTGGTGAATCAATCGAATTGGAGAAGAAGATGCGACATTGGCAAAGGCGTGCAATTTATTTAGTCATTTATGCAAAAGATTTCACAACAAACTTCCCAAGCATTGAGGTATAACAGAAAATTTAATAAAATAATGCAAAAAACTATTCAAACCTTAGTGATTCATGAGGCAATATCCGCCCTGACCGCAACGCTGGTATTCCCACGGAAAACATTGACAGCACAAGAGAAAACGCACAAACTTTTACAACACTACCATAGTGAATTTCCGATGGAATGTATGAAAGAAAGTAGTAGGCTCCATCGAAGATATTTGCTCCGCTCGCTTGCTCTAAAATATTTTTAATATTTTCAATATTCATCGCAACAATGCAACCAAAAAATGCACCAAGGGCAATCGCCGGAAGAACTATCAAGGCACCAAATGTTATGAATATTTTAACAACATCGCCTGCGGAATATCCAAAAGACTGTAAAATTGCAATAGACCGACGCTTTTCATTCGCAACCGAAGACAGCATTGAAAATGTTATGAAGCTTGAAATGATCAAAAAAAGACTTAAAATTAAAAACATCACAGCCGTTTGCGTGGCAATTGCATCGATGAAAGACTGGTTATCATTTTTCCAATTTGTTATGTAATTCCTTGCAAACAAAGGGTTTTGAACCATTTCTTCGTAGAGTTCTTCCATTAAGTTTGGCTTTTGAAGAACAACTTCAATTGCGTTTGCATCGTCAAAATTCAAGTTTCCAACCAACGCATTCGCACTTTGAACATCCATGAAAACCATTGTGGAATCGTAGGCATACATATCCACCTTGAAAAAGCCGGAAACCTTATACGACTTGTGAATTGGCATTTCTCCAAACAAAGTTTTTCGCATTTTGGAGGATAAAATCGTGATTTCATCGCCAACATTAACGCCCAAAGTTTTCGCAATTTCAATGCCAATAACAATTTCGCCAGCCTGCATTTTGCCTTCAACAATGGTATTTTTCAAGGTTTTTCGTGAAAAATATTGCTCGCCAACGCCTTTTATCATAACGCCAGAGGTTTTTTCCTCAAAAACTAACACGCCCTGCCCGTTCGTCACGCCCTCCGCTGTTGTCTCGATTTTCAACTTATTTTGCAGTTTTTCCACATTTGAAATGGTTTTTTTCACACTTTCAAAGGATTTACCCTCGGGATAAATCGTAATATGCGGGCGAGTGCCGATAATCAGCTTTTCAAAATCCACCTTGAACCCATTCATAACCGAAAGCACAAGAATTAACACCGCAACGCTGAGAAAAACGCCAAAAAACGCCAAAAAAACGGAAAATGACGGCAAAAATTTGTATTTTTTGGAGGTGAGGTATCGCAATGCAATGAAAAAAATAGACATTTCTTGACTTTTAGTTTTACAACCCTACTCCTCAATAAAGTTTTTTCAAGGAAAATGCGTAATTTTTTGTTATTTTTCTGCGTTTTTGCCGGCACGGTTGCAAATGCTAAAATTAAAGCACCAATCGAACCACAAAAACCCGCCGAAACCAAGGTAATCATTACAGTTACGGACAAAATGTATTCCAAAAAAGACACATACGAAGCAACCGCCAACCAAAGCTTTATGGTCTCCGACGAGCTTTCAATCGTCATAAAAAAATGCCTTCGAAACGACCAAAAACAGGAGTTCGCCTTCGTCACAGCAATGCGTAATGGCGATGAATTTTTCAGAAAATGGCTGCCAATTCAAGAAAATTCGATAAACACCATCGAAGACAAGCGTTACGACATCACATTTGATTCGTGCAATTACTACGAAAAAACGCCTGCGAAACTATAAATTTTCGATGGATTGCACTCTTTCAATGTGAACTCCGCCAGAAAATGGCGTTGTGAGGAAAGTGTTAACCATGTCTTTAATTTCATTTATCGAGAAAAACCTCGCACCAAAGCAAGCGACATTTGCATCGTTGTGCTGTCGTGAAAGTTCTGCGATTTTTTCGTTGTAAATTAATGCCGCACGCACGCCAGAGTATCTATTTGCCACAATCGAAACGCCAACTCCCGAACCGCATATCAAAATGCCGAAGCTGTTTTGCGCATTTTGCAAAGATTTTGCCAATTTATGCGAGTGTTCTGGGTAGTTTGTTCGCTCCACAGTGTCAGTTCCGCAGTCAATAATATCAAAATTTTGGTAGCGTCCAGCAAGGTATTGAAGCAAAAATGTTTTCACTTCGAAGCCTGCGTGGTCGGAACCTATGAAGATTTTTTTCATATTTTCATAGGCATAATTACATAAAAGAAGCTTTCGTTGTCGGAATCTTTTATTATAATTGGGAAATTTGAGTCTTTCACGAAAATTTTTACCTCGGGCGAATCAATTAGCGTCAAAATTTCTTTGATATACAAGAAATTGCACATAATTTGCATTTCTTCCTCCTTTGTGAATGTTGCGATTAGCTCATCAAACGAGCGGTTGATATCCTTCGTTGATGTAATTTTTACCGCCGTCGTGGAAATGTTCAATCGCACGCCAATTTCACTTGTGCCGGTTGAATAAATTGAGGAAACGCGGTCAATCGCATTGAGGAAATTTTTGGTATTTACTGCAAAATGATGGGTGTAGTCTTTTGGAATAACTCTTTCGTAGTCTGGGAATTCTGCGTCAATCAGCTTGGTTGTAAGGCGTGATTGCGAAAAGTTGAATGTCAATTTTGAAGATGAAACATCGATGGAGATTTCGCCGTCTTCGGAGTCCAAAATTTTCTTCAATTCAAGGATAATTTTGCGTGGAACTGTCACTTTTTGGCTTGCCGACATCGTGTTATTTGGCACGAAAGAGTAAGCAAGGCGGTGACCATCGGTTGCTATACCGAAAATTTTACCCAATTCTTTGTTGAAATTTAGCAGCATTCCGTTGATGTTGTATCGTGTTTCGTTTGCGTAAATGCAAGATTTCACCTTGTCGACTAAAAACAAAAGGTCTTCTCGTGGAATTTGCACGGTTTGATCCTTAATTGTTACAAGGGTTTCTGGGTAGTTTTCTGGGTTTAGAGTGGCAAGGTCAAACTTTGATTTTCCACTTTGAATTGTTAAATATTGCAGAGATTCACTGCTTGCTTCGAGTGAAAATTTCACATTGCTTTCCTTCGGAAGTTTTTTGATAATCTCAAAAAGTGAGTGCGCATCAACGCAAATTGCACCTTTTTTTGCAACATCTTCAAGGCTGAACCACGAAGAAACCACGACATCCATATTGGTTGTTTCAACCATGAATTGATCTGTCACTGATATTTTGACGCAGGAAAGGTATTCGGATATTGCTGTTTTATTAATCACGCCTATAACTCGTGAAAGGGCTTTTAAAACTAAGCCAGTGGAAGCAGAAAACTCCATTTGTTTTTTAAAATTTGTTCAAGAACTTATTTCTAAATATTTTATAAAAGATAAAAGTCAAGTATAAAATACTTTTTCCATTTTGCAAAGAAAATGGTGACCCCTACGGGAATCGAACCCGTGCTTCCACCGTGAAAGGGTGGCATCCTAACCGCTAGATGAAGGGGCCGTTAAGCAACGAACATTGTTGAAATCATAATAAATTAATTGTCAAGAGTTTTTTTAAAAAAATGGTAATTATATACAATTTCACCCTAGTTATAAATTCCCAAGGTTAACCCACTTTGTAAATTCACCCATACTAAAAACTCCAAGAAGCTTGTTGTCTATTTGTTTTTTCAACCATTCTTTTGCACCGCATTTGTAGCCTTCGCCATCAAGCAGAATAATTGCAGGATATGGGCTTTGTTCTTTTATGTTTTGAACTGTGTAAGGATATTTCCCATCAACACTTCCGCCGACTTGTTGCCATTTATATTCTATTATTAATGTTGTGATTTTTATTTTAGGATTATAAACAATCAAATCCACTTTCCACCGTGTATTATAAATTGTTTGTGCAAGAACCAACTGGCGTGTGTATATTTTTTGGTTAAGTGTCATCGCAACATTGAACTTGTTTTTTTCAATAAATTTATATCCTTTGCGGTCAAGCGTTTGTGCAACGAAGCTTTCAAGTAATTCCTGTTTCGTTGGCTATACTGCCGCCTGCTCTTTGTGTCATAAGTTAAATGGCATT
>CANCKZ010000040.1 GCA_947378695.1 Rickettsiales bacterium | reverse complement strand
AAGTGCCAGAAAACCTTCCAAACAAGGAAATGATTGCTCCTCATTTAAAAAAACCGCTGACAAAAGTTCCCGATCCCTTTCAAACACACGAAAGTTATGGGCATAATATGAACGCAAGGCTTCGCTCATTTTTGGACGGCTTCAATTTTGATTACGAATTTGTTTCGGCTACTCAAAAATACGAAAACGGGGAATACAACCAAACAATGCTGACTGTTCTGGAAAAATATGACGACCTTATGAAGCTTATGCTTCCAACATTGGGGGAGGATCGCCAAAAAACATATTCGCCATTTATGCCAATTTGCAACAAAACCGGCGTTGTTTTGGAAGAAGGCGTTATTTCTGTGAACAAACAAAACGGGACGATTACCTATCAAAACGCACTTGGTGAAGAGGTTGAAACGGAAGTGACAAATGGAAAATGCAAGCTTCAATGGAAGGTTGATTTTGGTGCAAGGTGGCACACATTTGGCGTTGATTACGAAATTTTTGGGAAGGATCACCTTGCAAATGAGCCACTCTATAAGAAAATTTGCCAAATTTTGGGAACAAAGCCCCCTGTCAATTTCTGCTATGAGCTTTTCCTTGGGGAAGACGGTGCGAAAATTTCAAAATCCAAAGGCAATGGGATTTCTGTTGAAGAATGGCTTGCTTGTGCACCAGCGGAATCCCTTTCGCTGTTTATGTTTCAAAAGCCAAAAACTGCGAAAAAACTCTATTTTGCATCAATTCCAAAGGCGGTTGATGAATACATTGCATTTGTGCATTCATTTTGGAAAAATCCTGATGCAATATACGAAAACCCAGTATTTTATATCCACTCTGGTGTTGTTCCGCAGTTCAACCTTGAAGGAGTTTCGTATTCACTCATTTTGAACCTTGCTTCGGTTTGTAACCCAGATTCTGACGATATTCTATGGGGGTTTATCCAAAAATATGCACCGCATTTGCACAAGGGGAAATTCCCATTTTTGGACGAAATGGTCGCAAAATCGATTAACTATTACAAGCACTACATTAAGCCAAATAAGAAGTTTGATGTTCCAACTTCACAAGAAAGGGTGTTGCTGGAAAAGCTTTTGGAATTTTGTAAATCAACGCAAGAAGTTGATGCTGGCGTTCTTCAAAATGGAGTTTATGCAATTGCAAAAGAAGCTGATTTTGAAATTAAAGACTGGTTTTCCTGCATTTACCGCACAATTTTAGGGCAAAGTGAAGGACCAAGAGTTGGTTCGTTCATCGCACTTTTTGGAACGCAAAACATGGCAAAGTTAATTGAAGAAAAATTGAAGTAAGGTATATGAAAAATATTTTGGAATACATTCGTAATGAAATTGCAAAAGTGTGTGAAGTTTCACAGGAAATTCCGTTTGTGTGTGAGTATCCACGGGATAAGTCTCACGGAGATTTTGCCACGAATATTGCGATGCTTGCCTCAAAAATTGAAAAAAAATCGCCAGTTGAGCTTGCGGAAAAATACGCTTCATTAATTGCCACAATTCCGTTTGTGCGTGAATGCACGGTTGCAAAACCCGGGTTCATAAATATTTGCATTGACGATTCAACTTTCGTTGAAATGATGCAATCCATTGTTGAGGCAAAAACCCTGCCAGATATTGGAAAATCGGAGAAAATCAACATTGAATATGTTTCGGCGAACCCAACGGGACCACTCCATGTGGGGCACCTTCGCGGTGCAATTTACGGCGATGTTCTTGCGGATTTACTACTTAAAACTGGGTTTGATGTTACCAAGGAATATTACATTAACGATGCGGGAAATCAAATTGAAGTTCTGGGGAAATCGGTATGGATTCGCTACTGCCAACTTTTGGGTGAAAATATTGAAGTGTTGGAAGGGTGTTATCCTGCGGAATATATTGTTGATATTGCACGGGAAATTAGTACAAAATTTGGTAGTGATTTGCAAGAAAACGATCCAATTTTCAAACAATTTGCAACGGAATGGAATTTAAACTGGGTGAAATCAACCCTTGCAAAGTTGAAAATTAAGCACGATGTTTTTTCCTCTGAAAAGGAGATTGTGAATTCTGATGCAATTTCAAAGGCGTTTGACGAACTTTGGGAAAAAAACCTAATTTATAAGGCAGTTCCGGAAAAACCAAGATCTGTTGATCTTGAAAATTGGGAGCCACTGGAATGCACTCTGTTTAGAACAAAAGATTTTGGCGATTCGCAAGACCGTGTCGTTCAAAAAAACAACGGAAGTTATACATATTGCGTTCCAGATATGGTTTATAACCGCAATAAAATCAATCGTGGATTCAATAATCTGGTTATGGTTTTAGGGGCAGACCACCTTGGCTATGTTTCACGCCTTCAAGCGATGACAAAGGCGATTGCAACGCAAAATTTCCACCTTGATATCAAAATTTGCCAAATTGTGAAGTTTTTGAAAGATGGTGAAGCGTTTAAGATGTCCAAACGGGCAGGAAATTTTGTTACCGTTGATGACATTTTGGAAGCAGTAAATGTGGATATTCTGCGTTTTATTATGCTTACGAAAAAAAACGATGTCCACATGGATTTTGATGTTGAAAAAGTGAAAGAACAAACGAAAGAAAACCCAATTTTCTACATTCAATACGCCTATTCAAGGCTATCTTCAATTATGAGGAAAAGCGAAATTCAAACCGCTGATTTTTCAAACACAACAATTAACCCACACTTTGCGGGATTAATTCGCAAAATTATTGAATTTCCTTCAATTTTGGCAGTTGCGGTGAAGAATCATGAGCCTCACCACCTTGCATTTTATGCCTACACCCTTGCTGGGGAGTTGCATTCGGTGTGGACTCTTGGCAACGCAGTGCGTGAAGCTCGTTTTATTGCCGATGGCAGTTCGCCAGAAAATTCCTTGCATAATCAAGCAAGTGTCAACATTATTCTTTCAACCAAAAAAGTTTTTGAGTTCATCTTCGATATATTCAATATTGAACCATTAACTAGTATGTAATTTATGAAATTGTTTGTTCTTGCCGCTGTTATTCTTCAAGCAAGTTTTGCCTGTGAAAGTTTTGTTTATGCAAAGGAAGTGTCGGCAAAGGAGGTGTCGGCAAAGGAGTCGTCAAAAAACGAAGCATCGCTTAGCAAAGCTAGAAGGCAAAAAGCCATTCCAACCCTTGTTTTGAGTGAGAAAAAAGCCAAAACATCGTATATATCAGCGAAAGTGACATCGCCAAATGCCGTTGAAAGCTTGGCAAGTGTTGAGGAAAACAGGGAGGTGAATGTTGAGCAATACAAACAACTTACACGCAAAAAACAAGACTGGAAAGCACAACTGAAAAACCTCGCAAAGGATATTTCAACCTTGGAAGACAAAATTAAAGCAACAAAAGACGAAGACGCAATTGAGCATTACACAAAGCAGCTTTATGAACTGAAATATTACCGCTCCATTGCTAATATTCACTTGAAGAACTATGGAAAAGCAACTGTTGAGGCAAAGGAAGTTGTGAAATTTGATGAATCGTATTTGCTCCTTAAACCTTCAATGTTTTTCAATAAAACAATAACATTCAACGAAACGATGGAGGCGGTTTGGTATATGGCAAAAACTGTGGAGGAAACATCGTGTAACAATGGTGCTGAATGTTTGCAGGAAGTTGGCGAAAGATATTCTGCTAAATGGCACGAAGGTTCGCATGATTACACAAAATACGAAGCGGAATTTTTCAACAACCCTTCATTTGCCGATATTAAAACGATCATTGCCTCTGAAATGGGAGCTTCCGCCTGTGTTGGTGCGTGTTTGGTTGGTATTGATATTGATATTGCAACGGAACAACTGCCGGAAGTTGTAATGATTGGAGCCTCAACTTCAAGTTCCAACCCAGAACCTAAGCCAAATCCTGAGCCTGAGCCTAAGCCAAATCCTGAGCCTAATCCAAATCCATCATTTTGTTCATCATTTGAAAACAAGACGGATAAATACTCACTTTATGCATCGCAAATTAGTGCAATGGGTGGGGAGGTGTCCAAATCTGTTGCAACGGCGAAAGTTCGTGCCTATTTGTGCCGTGGTTTCAGTAATATTATGATGATTGATTCTGGAATAAACGCAAACGCAAGTTACATTTCCAACGCACGAAATGATATTAAATCTGCAATTGCAGTGAATAGCACCCTATCTGTTGTTCAACAAGTTGATGAAATTGATGATATTATTGACATTGACGCACTGTTTGGAAAGTATAATGCTATAATTACGAAGGGCATGACTGCAGAAGACATGGCACTTGCACAGCATGCAATTAGTCAGGAGGGCTTAAACGAGTTAAAGACTTCGTTGGAGGGTAATATGGCGGAAATTGAATACGCATCTGGCGTTTCTGAGTATCTGACGGACTCACAAAAAGCAGATATTGCCGCTGCCTATGGGAAAAACCCCATTTCGGACCCATACGGCGATCCAAAAGTGCAAACAGCAAGCATCACAAGTAAGGCAAATCGTGCAACAATTCAAAACGAACTTGATGCACAGGCAAATTTGCAAGACCTTCTTGACGCAATTCTTGATTTACAGAAAAACGGAAATTTGTGAATTAAACTTTGTAAATTCAAGTTTGTAAATTTTTGCGGAGTATAATCAGAAAGCGTTTAACCTTCTGATTATACCGTCGTGGTTTAGATATCACGCAGGCGGAACCTTAGTGCGTTAAGTTTAATGAAGCCTTCTGCGTCTTTTTGGTTATAGACCGAATCAGTTTCAAATGTTACAACATTTTTGTTGAAAAGAGTGTGAGGAGACTTCCTTCCTTCAATTAAAACATTGCCTTTGTAAAGCGAAAGTTTGATTGTTCCCGAAACTTTTTCTTGTGAAAAATCAATTGCAGATTGCAACATTTGGCGTTCGCCGGAAAACCAAAAACCGTTATAGATTAACTCCGCATATTTTGGCATAAGTTCGTCCTTTAAGTGCATTGTGCCACGGTCAAGAGTTATTGATTCAATTGCACGGTGAGCGTGAAGCAAAATTGTGCCACCCGGTGTTTCGTAAATTCCACGGGATTTCATTCCAATGAAACGGTTTTCGATTAAATCAATGCGACCAACACCATGCTTTGCACCAAGTTCGTTCAGTTTTGTCAACAAAGTAGCAGGCGAAAGCTTTTGCCCGTTAATTGCAACGGCATCACCTTTTTCAAAGTCAATTTCAAAAGTTTCCTTTTCATTTGGAGTCTCTTCCAAGTGCTTTACACGAATGTAGGTATCACGTTTTGCAGGTTCCCATGTGTCTTCAAGTGCTTTTCCTTCAATTGAAAGGTGCAAGAGGTTTGCATCCATTGAATATGGTGGTTCGTTTTCTTTCCCCATTGGAATTTCGATGTTGTGTTTGCGTGCAAATTCCAGCATTTGAGTGCGAGATGTCAATGACCACTCCCTCCAAGGAGCAACAACCTTAACATTTGGCATGTTTGCGTAATAACCAAGTTCGAAGCGAATTTGGTCGTTTCCTTTTCCGGTAGCACCGTGTGAAACGATGTTTGCTCCCACATTTTTTGCAACTTCAATTTGACGAAGTGCAATCAAAGGGCGAGCAATACAAGTGCCTAGCAAATACGAACCTTCATAAAGAGCATTCGCACGAAACATTGGAAAAACGAAATCACGAACAAATTCTTCTTTCAAATCCATAACAGCAGCAGATTTTGCACCGGTTCTGATGGCCTTTGCCTTGACTTCTTCCATGTTATCTTCACCTTGCCCTAAATCGGCAGTGAAAGTGTGAACTTCATAACCTTTTTCTTCTATCAACCATTTTAATATAACGGAAGTATCAAGACCGCCTGAGTAGGCTAAAACGACTTTTTCGGACATAATATATTAAGCAAAATTTTTTTTATGAAAAAAGACTATTTGGTAATTGTCAATAATTGTTTGTAATATATAGCATTTTCAGGCGTTTTAAAACTTTTTTCATCTTTTTAAAAAAAACCCTTGACATTTGAAAAAGATATGTTTTTAAGTCTAAATACAAAAAAGCAAGAAATGAAAAACTTTCCCTTTTTGTATTGTTGTAAAGAATAAATCAAACAAACGCATCTATTGCATAACGAAAGTTATGTAAATAAATAGCATAGAGAATCAATTGAATCTTAGTATACTTAAGTATTATTAATTCTGCAAATGAATAATATACTTCTAAATTAAAAAATTAAGGGCATTCGGTGGATGCCTTGGCACTGAGAGGCGATGAAGGACGTAGTAGCCTGCGATACGCTGCGGGGAGCTGGCAAACAAGCTTTGATCCGTGGATTTCCGAATGGGGAAACCTATCCGTAAGGATATTCATTACTGAATACATAGGTAGTGAAAGCGACACCTGGGGAACTGAAATATCTAAGTACCCAGAGGAAAAGAAATCAACCGAGATTTCCTTAGTAGTGACGAGCGAAAAGGAAGGAGTCCAGTGGCTTTCGGGCAATAAATTAGAATCATCTGGAAATATGAGCCATAGTAGGTAATAGCCCTGTATAAGCAAAAACCCTTAAGTCCTTGAGTAGGACGGGACACGAGAAATCCTGTTTGAACATGGGGGGACCTCCCTCCAAGACTAAATACTCCTCAGTGACCGATAGTGAACTAGTACCGTGAGGGAAAGGTGAAAAGAACCCCGAGAGGGGAGTGAAATAGACCTGAAA
>CANCKZ010000039.1 GCA_947378695.1 Rickettsiales bacterium | reverse complement strand
AATGTTGACAGCCTTAAAAGCAACATGCACCTTCGCTCTTACGCACAAAAAGACCCACTTAGCGAATACAAAATTGAGGTTTTTGAAGCATTCGAACGCATGACTGCAAGCTATAACACCTACCTTATTCAAGAATTGATATCCCAGCCATAAACCTGATTACAATGAGAGCAAAAATCACAACACCACTGAAAATACTACTTGCATTAACACTTTTGTCTTCGTGCAAAATGACACCGGAAAAGAAACAACATTATACAAAAAAATATTCTGCGATGCTTGTAAGTGATATCGCCGTTGGTTAAACTTGTAAAACAGCACTTGCCCTTGGAACGCCTGTTTGTATGGGGCTTGATATTCTTGCCGATGTTGGAGTTGTTACATACTACAACGCTAAATATAATGCAAAAAAAGAAAAAGAGGCACAAATTACAGGCGAGCCATTCGAACGCAAAACATTTCAATGGGGTGAAACGGCACTGGATTTTGGAATGTTTGTAGCAATCCTACTTTTAATTCCGTAGGAGCTTAAAGAATGTGACCCATTTTTTCTTTTTTAACCTTCAAATATTCCGCATTGAATTCGTTTGGGTTGAAATATGTTGGAACGGTTTCCAGAACTTGAATTCCAAGAGTTTCAAGATCGTTTGCTTTCTTTGGATTATTCGTAATCAAACGCACTGCGTGTTTCCCAAAAAATTCTAACATTTTTGATGCCGGCAAAAACGAACGCTCTTCATCTTCAAAGCCAACGGCAAAATTGCTTTCAACGGTATCAAGCCCTTGTTCTTGTTGAAGATTGTACGCTTTAATTTTATTAGCAAGACCAATCCCCCTGCCTTCTTGCATAACATAAAGCAAAATGCCACTGGAATTGTTCATAAATGTAATTGCTTCTTGAAGTTGGTCACGGCAGTCGCATCGAAGTGAGGCCAAAAGATCCCCCGTATAACACGAAGAATGTATTCTTACAAGTGGGTTTGCTTCTTCAAGGGGGTTGTTGACTAAAATTGCGTAGTGTTCGTGTCCGCCAAATTTGGAACCAAAGGCGTAAATTTCTGCTTTTGGTGCGTGTGCAAGCTGAATATCAGCTTTTGCAATAAATGAAATTTCATATTGAAATGTTTTGATATCAAGCGCAAAATCATCAAGATTCACCACCTCAAACGGAATGCCTTCAATTGCAGTTTCGGTTTCAATCAATATTGGTTGAAGTTCAGCAGTTTTTGTTAATTGAATTGCAAAGTTTTCAACATCGTCAGAATTTCGTTCAAAAGAGAACCAACGCTCCCCACTTTCAGATTTCACCTGCGATAACACAACATTTTGGGATTGTACTCCGGCAATGTCGCCTTTGTAATGAATATTAAAAAATTCCTTGGTTGTAACAACTTTGCAATCGTTGATTTCCTTTAAAATTTCCGGGTGAATTGTATTCTTACAAAAAAAGAAAGTTTTTCTTGCATTTTTTACTAAGCACACGCAAAATCCGTTGCGAAGGTCGGAAATGACACGAGAAATGATATAACGCTTATTGCTTAACATATATGCAGAATAAAAATTTAATTACAGCAACCATTCTTTCCGTTTTAGTTATCATCGGTTGGGGATACTTATTCCCTCAAAAAACAAAATCAAGCAAAAGTTTAGAAAAACACTCTGATATTTCCAAAACGCTTGATGGTCTTGAAAAACCACAATCAATTGAGGTGAACAACAAAATCATCGAAAGTCAGGATATAACAATTGAAAATGAAAAACTTGCGGTAACAATTAACACGCAAGGGCTTAAAGTTCAAAACTTCAAAATTAAAGATTCCATCGGCACAGAAAAAGACTCGCCGCTGCTTGCCTCGCAAATGTTTGCACAAACTGGCTTCATTTCCCAAACACACGATGTTCCAAACCAAAATACCATCTGGGTTTTACAAAGCTCCACACCAACAACAGCAACATTTGTTAGCGAAAAAAACGGCGTTGATTTCACACAAACATTTAAACTTGAAGATGGCTACATCGTTAAAATTGAAACAAATGTTGTGAATAACAACACATTTCCAATATCTTTGGAACAGTTTTCTCGAATTAATCAATCTGTTGCAAAGTTGCCATCGAAAAATGCTATTTCCCACGAAGGTGCAATTGCTTTTTCAGACGACAACCTTCAAGAAAAATCATATCACAAAACAATAAAAAAGGAGACAAATCTCGTATCAACGAACTCAAAAAAAACTTGGTTTGGCTTCACAGATAAATACACTCTTGCAACATTTATTGTTAGCGATAAAGACAAAAGCGAACAATCGCCTGAAAAAATCAACTTTATCCATGTTGCAAAAACCGGCGAAGATTCCCATGTGTTTCAAGCAAACTCCCTTTCCCCAACAATTGTTATTGAAAAAAATGCTTCTTATGGAAGTGAAAATCTTCTGTTTGTTGGTGCGAAAAGTTTGAAAAACCTTGAACAATATGCAAAAAATTACAACATTCCATCGTTTGATAAAGCAATAGACTTCGGCGTTTTATACTTCATTACAAAGCCAATTTTCTCGCTTTTGAACTTTGTTTATAAATATGTCGGTTCGTTTGCAATTGCAATTGTAATTCTTACCGTTGTAATTAAATTGCTACTTCTTCCTTTAACGGTGAAATCTAGCATTAGCATGGCGAAAATGAAAAAATTGCACCCTGAAATAAAAAAATTACAGGAACAATACAAAGATAACAAGCAAATGCTTGGCATGGCAACGATAAAACTCTACAAAGAAAAGCAACTAAACCCACTTGCGGGCTGCTTTCCGATGCTAATTCAGTTGCCAATATTCTTCGCCCTATACAAAGTGCTTTATGTTTCAACCGAAATGAAAAACGCACACTTATTTTTCTGGATTAAAGACCTTTCAAGCCCAGATCCAAGCTCTATCCTGAACATATTCGGACTTCTACCCTACCATGTTCCGCCATTTTTGGGAGTTCTTCCAATTGCGTTTGGAATTTCAATGTTCTTATACCAAAAATCATCACCACAACCAACGGACGCAATGCAGGCAAAAATGATGAAATTCCTTCCCGTGATAATGACTGTCTTCCTTTCAGGATTCGCCGCAGGACTTCTATTCTACTGGATAGTCAGCAACATTATCTCCATAATTCAGCAAGTTGGAATTGAGAAATTCATTCTTCCAAAGCACGAGGCTTCACACGCAAACCACGCAAATGGGAAAATCAGAACCGTGAAAGTTAAGCAAAAGTGAACCGCAAATATGGATATATCGCATGTTTATAAAGAAGTTGAGGGTGAACTGAAAATCCTCAACGCAAAGTTGATGAACGAGGCAAGCTCCCAGCACACACTTGTGCACGATATCGTTTCGCATATAATTCAAAAAGGCAAGCGAGTTCGCCCAATTTTGCTAATGTTAATCGCAAAATCATTCCACGCAAACAACATGGAAGCGGTGATAAATTCCTCCTTTGCTATCGAATTAATTCACACCGCAAGCTTATTGCACGATGATGTCGTCGACGAAACAAAAAAACGCCGTGGGAAAAAAACTGCGAATATATTGTGGGGGAATAAGGAGACGATCCTTGTTGGAGACTACCTTTTCAGCCAAGCGTTCCTTGCAATTTCCGCCCTGCAAAACCACGATGCAACGCAAATTATCGCGCAAAGTGCCTCACGCCTAACAATTGGCGAAATTTCACAACTTGAAAACGAACGCAACATTAGCGTCACAAAACAGCAATATTTCGATGTCATTTACCACAAAACTGCCTCGCTTTTTGAAGCTTCCGCACAACTTGGAGCGATATTTTCGCAAAGTGAGATTGTGGAAAATGGGATTGTGGCAAATGGAGTGGTTGCAAGTGGAATCGTAGAAAAATGCGGTGAATTTGGGAAAAATATCGGCTTTGCGTTTCAAATAATGGACGATATTTTGGACTATACTGGGTCAAAAATCTTAAATAAAGACTGCGGAACCGACTTCAAAGAGCGAAAAATCACCCTGCCGATCTTGCTACTTTTGGAGGAAAAAACCGAAGAAAAAGCCTTGATAAAACAGTATTTTTCCGGAAAAAGCGAAGCGTTAACCTTCAAACAAACCAAGGCATTGCTGGAAAAATATAATATTTTCGAAAAATGCAACGCCGTCATGAAATCATTCACAGATTCCGCCGAAAATTTTGTCACAACCAACATCGAAGACAAAAAATTGGCGAAAATTTTGCTAGACCTTATGCAATTTTTCACAAAGCGTGAAATCTAAAATGAACTTGACTTTTAAAAACGAAAAAATATTGATACAACAGTTATTTTGAAGCAATGTCCGAATTTAAAATGCTCACATTTCCCTGTGCTTTTCAGGGTGGTGCATCGCAAGAAGTCAATTTCTATGTGGGATATCCAGCACTAGACTCCCACCCCCTCGCATTTCAGGCAAAATGGCTTGGCGAAAAAGGCGGGCAAATTCCACCAGATGTTCACTCCGCACTTGGCAGGATTAAAGAAATTGCAAAAAAACACAATATCACATTCATTTCGCTGTGCGAATATGTGCTTGCGAATATGTAAATATGGATATTTTTATTGATATTGGCAATACAAACGCCTCTTTTTTCGTCGATGGGCAAGTTTTTTCGATTACAACGCCCGAACTTTCGCACAATAATTGCAAAGATTTCCTTCAAAAACACAACCCAAAGCGAGTTTTCATCGCCTCCGTTGTGCCAAGCGTGAGCAACGCCCTTGAAAATTCGTGCAAAAATATGGGAATTTTCTGTAAAAATCTTGTATTTGATGACCTCAACCTGCGAACAACTCTGCAAAATAACGCTGAACTTGGCATTGACAGGGCAATTAACGCCGTTCATGGCATGAAAAAATTCGGCGAAAATGTGATTATAGTTGATTTTGGCACTGCATTGACATTTGATATTATCCACAATTGCGTCTATCAAGGCGGCATGATTTTCCCCGGTCTTGCTATGGCAATGCACAATTTACACACAAAAACCGCAAAATTGCCAAGCGTGAACATTCAAAAATTTCAATCTGGCATTGGCAAAAACACGGTTGACGCTATTAGATTTGGTGCGGCGATTGGCTATGAAGGTGTGTTGAAAAATACGCTCGCCTTTGTAAAAAATACGCTCAATGAGGAGTTTAGAATTGTTTTTACGGGCGGTTCTGGTCGCATTTTTTTCGAAAAAATTGACGGTGCAACCTTTGAAGACAACCTGATTTTGGAATATCTTGTGGAAAAATATGGAAATTGATGGGATTTTGCGTGAATTACACGCGTTTGCTACGCCTCAAAAGGCAAAAAATGCAACACGATTTTTCAAAATTGGCGAAAAAAGTTACAGTGCCGGCGACATTTTCATCGGTGTAACTACGCCAGAAATTAGGAAAATCGCAAAAAAAAATCTCAATCTTGAAATTCCAATAATCGCAAAAATTCTTGCATCGCAAATTCACGAAGAACGCAGCCTTGCTTTGATGATTTTGACTGAAAAATTCGCAAAATTCCCGAACAGTCGTGAGGCAATCGTAAATTTTTACCTCAATGATGGACTTGATTTTGTCAACAACTGGGATCTTGTCGACACAACGGCGTATAAAATTCTTGGCGAGTTTTTACTCCTCAACCCACGCTTGGAAATTTTGGACGACCTTGCAAATTCGGAAAATATGTGGCACAAACGCATCGCAATTGTTGCAACTTTGGCTTTTATAAGGCAAAATAAATTTGAAATTACGATAAAAATCTCCGAAAAACTCCTCAAATCGCCCACGCACAACCTTCTTCAAAAGGCAATTGGGTGGATGCTTCGTGAAATTGGCAAGAAAAATAAGCAGATTTTGGTTGATTTTCTGCATTTGCATCACAAAAATATGCCAAAAATCACTTTTTCATACGCAACCGAAAAACTTAGCAGCATCGAAAAAAATGTAATAAAGCAGGTAAATGTTCAATGATTACTCGAAAATTTTGCTCAAACTTGCAAAAAAAGCACAGAAAAACGGTGAAATTCCCATCGCTTGCATCGCCGTTCTTGATGGGGAAATCGTCGCAAGTGCGTACAATTTGGTCGAAAAACGGCAAAATAAAATGGCTCACGCTGAAATGCTTGTGCTGGAAAAATTACGAAAAAAGTTCAAAACAACGCATTTTTTTGGCATGAAAATTGCACTTCATATAACGCTAGAGCCTTGTTGCATGTGCCTTTCTGCGATATCAATGTGCGGAATCGAAAGCGTGTTTTATATGCTTGAGGATAACAAAATTGGAGGCACTGAAAGGATTTACACGCAAAACGCTTCGTATCACAAACCGAATATGTTCTTGGTGGAATCGAAAAATTACGGAAAATTATTACTTGATTTTTTCAAAAATTTGAGGTAACATTCAAAACACCGAATTTTTTTGGATGATTTTTTGAGTGAGAGGTTTCTGACATTTGTGATTTTGTGAAGTTTTTTGAATAATTACATAAAGAGAAAGACTTGTAAGAAGAGCTAGGAGCTTAAGATTGTGGCATTATTTAGTAGATAAATCTACGGTTGTATATTATGTAATCCAGCCACAGATTCCCCTACGGCTACCTTGTTACGACTTAACCCCAATCACTGATATTACCCTAGGATGCTGCCTCCTTGCGGTTAGCTCACATACTTGAGGTAAGAACAACT
>CANCKZ010000038.1 GCA_947378695.1 Rickettsiales bacterium | reverse complement strand
AAACGGAAGAATGTGTCCTTTCTATCGTCGAAAATCTCCACAGGTGTTGAAGAGTTATATTCCCCAACGAAACTGTAATTAAGGTTTATCGCAATGCGTTCTTTGGATTTTTCCTCAACCGTGTTTGGTAAATCCGTGTTTCCAATGCTTTGTGAAGCAAGGTTTGCGGAATCTTGAATGGTTTTGGAAATTTTGTTATCCTTTGATGCGATGTATTCGTCCATGCTGTATTTAGATTCATCAATCGGTGTTTGAGGATAGAAGAATCGCACTACATGAATTACATCGAAGTCTTGATCCGAAAATGTAACATCAGATTGAAGGTCGAAGTAGTATGTTCGCTTGTTTGTAATGATTGTGAGGTTTGTTTTTGTTCCAATTTGCAGCGGTTTAATGAACAGTCTGCGATCAATAGGAGTAAGCTTCCATGGGTATGGGTCGCCAACTGAAATAAGTTCCACAACTTCATCAAGGGAAAATTCCACGATTGACTGGAAACCCATTTTAAGATTTAGCGTGTAAATTTCATTTGGATTATAAACCATCGTGCGAATTCTACTGTCAATATTCACAGGCGTGTTTATGTTTGCAAGCGAAGCATTAGCAAGAACCATAACCGCAATAAATTGAACCAATATTCGTGTTATTCTACCCATATTCATTCTACAATTTCTTCATCAATTTCAAATGTTTTCTCCTCTGTAAGGGTGTAGGAATCCACCTTGAAACCAAGTGGGTTAATTTGCACTTCTCCTGCGGTAAGTTCTTTTGTATCAAGGGTGTAGTGAATTTTAACTTGAAAGTGTGCAATAGATTTTGCCTCACCAAATAGAGAGTTCACTTTTTTTGCAAAACGAATGTTTGCCATGCTTTCTTTTGGGTTGTGTGCAATGTTTTTAATTACAACATCAATGCGACTATCTTGACCAAAAAGCATTTCAGGATTATTCTTTTCATTTAAAATAACCGCCTTGCGAAACGATTGATAGACCTCCGGCGTGGACATTATGCGTGTTGTGCTTGTTGTTTCGTATTTGAATGTTGCGGGGTCGTAACCTTCCCGTGATTTCAAATATTTCACCATGAAGTATTCAATAACAGGTGCATTTGCCGAAGCGTATTCTTTAATTGACTGCGATGGAATTGCAATTGGCATTTTATCCGAGTTATTCACGGAAATAACATAAGGTTCGATGGCATTTTTTTCCACCATTGATTTAATTACTATCATTGCAAATACCACGCCAATCATTGAAACGATTGAAAGCAGGACGAAGAAGTTGCGTTGCATTGCTACAAATGCGTTGTGATCCTTATTCCAATCGCTTTTAACTTGACTATAAACCTTTGGGTTTGGTGCGGAGAGACCTTTTTTTTTATTCATAAATCCATGGGCGGTTTTTGCGATCCTCTGCTTCAAATTTATCAATCAAATTTGAGTATTGTAATGTTTCTGCGATGTCATCAAGACCTTCGATAAGAATTTTTTTGCGTTGCGGTGTAATTTCAAATTTGATAACAAAGTCTCCATCTTCCGATTCAACCGTTTGCTTTTCAAGATTCACAATAAATGAATTTTTTTCTTTGGATATATAGCTTTTCAACGCATCGGTTTCATCTTTTGCAAGGACGATTGGCAAAATGCCATTTTTGAAGCAATTTCCGTGGAAGATATCAGCAAATGAATTTGCAATAACAATCTTTATGCCAAAATCAACAATTGCCCAAGGTGCGTGTTCACGACTTGAACCACAGCCAAAATTTGAACCGGCAAGTAAAATTTGAGCCTTTGAAAATTCCTGTTTGTTTAAAATGAATTCTGGGATAATCTGTTCTTGTTCATTGTAACGCATTTCATAAAACAGTTTTGTGCCAAGCCCAGATTTTTTCAAAGTCTTCAAAAATTGCTTTGGAATAATCATGTCGGTATCAATGTTATCAATTTCAAGAACTGCGATGTTTGAGGTAATTTCTTTGAATTTTTCCATAATTTATATTGCAAAATAATATCTATAACGGTGATTAAAAATTTATTCATAAAAATGCAAGTTTTATTTTTTCAAAACATTTAAAGTTCTTGACATTCACGCACATTGCAGATTTCTTTGAGTGTAATTTTATTAATGTTGATGTCCAATTCAATCACTTTACACCGAGTTCTAACCGCATCGCCGGAAAAAATATATCGTGCATTTACGGAAAGTGATGCTCTTGAAAGGTGGATTGCACCAAACGGTTTCACTTGCACGGTTCATAGTCTTGATGTTACAGTCGGCGGAAGATCCAAAGTTTCGTTCACAAACTTTTCAACAAGTCAATCCCATTCTTTTGGTGGTGAATATTTGGAAATTATTCCAAACGAAAAGCTTGTCTATACTGATGTTTTTGACGACACAAACCTTGCAGGAACAATGAAAACAACGGTGATGCTTAAAAAGGTATCGTGCGGAACAGATTTAACCATAACGCAAGAAAATATTCCAAGCCAAATTCCTCTGGAACATTGCTATTTGGGCTGGCAACAATCGCTTGAATATCTTGCAAAGCTTGTGGAAGCAGTTGTTTGAGTTGGGAGAAAATACTTGACATATTGAAATGCGTGGGGAACTTACACGACTAATTTTAACGATTAAGTGTTAATATAAAGTGAGTAACAGTCTTGGGACTCAAACAATTTTAGCACTAACAATTATCGCCATTTATTATATTAAAAAGACGCACAATGAAAAGCCTTAAACTACTTCACCTTTTACCCCCAGAATTTTCGCACTCTTGCTTCATTTTTGCGGCGAAAAATTTCCCATTTTTAATGCCAAAGCTGAAAATTCCACAAGTGCAAACTGATTTTTTTGGGAAAATGGCAAAGAATTATTACGGAGTAGCGGCTGGTCTTGATAAAAACGCCGACTGCATTCCCGCACTTTTCAAAATGGGTTTTGGAATTGTGGAAATTGGCACGGTTACGCCTCGCCCACAGGTTGGCAACGCAAAACCACGAATTTGGAGGTTTATCAAGGAAAAATCGATCCTTAACGCAATGGGTTTTCCAAATAAAGGTATGGATTACGCCCTTCAAAATGTTGTGAAATATAAGCGAAAAAACGGCGAAATTTTGGGCGTGAATATTGGTCGAAACAAGGACGGTTCGAATCAGGATTACCTTGTTTTGATTGAAAAATTCCACGCACATTGTGATTACATAACCATCAATATTTCATCGCCAAATACTCCAAACCTTCGGGATACCCTCAACAATAACGAACTTCTGAGCGATTTTCTGCGTGAAATTGACGAATGCAAAGCAAGGCTTGGCGTGAAAATTCCATTTTTGCTGAAAATTTCGCCGGATATCACGAATTTGGGGGATATCTACGAAATTGCGTGCAAAAACAACATTGACGGGTTCATTTTAACAAATACGACGATTGATAAATCTGCCCTGCCCGCACCATTTAATAACAGCAATGTTGGTGGAGTTTCTGGCGAAATTTTGCGTGAAAAATCGCACGAAATTTTGAAAGTATTTGCAGGGATTAACACTCAAAACAAATTTGTGATATCAGCAGGGGGAATTGCAACAAATGAGCAGGCGGGCGAGAGAATTGCAAACGGTGCCAATGCGGTGCAGGTTTATTCTTCGCTAATTTTTGGTAGTTTTCTTTGATTTTTAGGTTTTGTGAGTTGTTGAAGTTCTAACGTTGTGAACTTGGATTTTTATGAAGTGGTGGTGCGAGGCATCGCTTCACACGGCATTTGAAGTTTAAACGCAAAAAATATCAGCGTCAAATTCAACTTTTTAGCAAAAAATATCACACTCACGCACATAGCCTTGCGTGGAATTGGGGATTGCAAACTTACGGGCAACCCCAAACCGTGTGCGGAATTTCCCGAGATGCCCCCAACTGTGTTGGTTGTATCGCAAAAAATCCCGCTTTCTGATTACTTCTTCTCCTCATCGGTAACATCACGAGCTTCCCCGTGAACTGTGTCACCATCTTTTGGAGTTTCCGCAGAATCGCTTGTTTGCGAATACATAGCTTGACCAATCTTCATTGCAACGGTTTGGAAATTTTGCACTGCATCTTTCACTTCTTGAGCGGAAGAATTTTCGTTTTCAATAATACCTTTCAGTTTTGAAATTTCGCCTTCAACTTCGGATTTCAATTCGCCAGAGATTTTTTCCCCACCTTCACGAATTGCCTTTTCTGTGTTGTGAATTAGTGAATCTGCTTCGTTTTTTGCTTGCACAAGTTCAGCTTTTTCAGCATCTTTTGTAGCATTCGCCTCAGCTTCACGAACCATGCGTTCAACTTCATCTTTTGAAAGACCGCCAGACGATTGAATTTGAATTTTTTGTTCTTTGCCGGAAGATTTATCCTTCGCAGAAACATGCACAATACCATTGGCATCGATATCAAATGTAACTTCAATTTGCGGAACGCCACGAGGTGCTGGCGGAATGCCGTCAAGCATAAATTCGCCCAAAATTTTGTTATCAGAACACATTTTTCTTTCACCTTGAAAAACACGAACTCCAACGCCGGGTTGGTTATCGGAAGCTGTTGAAAATGTTTGCGATTTTTTTGTTGGAATTGTTGTGTTGCGTTCGATTAATGGTGTCATTACTCCGCCCATTGTTTCAATTCCAAGCGTTAGTGGTGTAACATCCAAAAGCACAATATCCTTAACAGTACCAACAAGAACTCCACCTTGAATAGCGGCACCAATTGCGACAACTTCATCAGGGTTCACACCTTTGTGAGGTTTTTTGCCGAAGAATTTTTCAACCGCTTCTTGAACTTTTGGCATACGAGTCATTCCACCCACAAGAACAACTTCATCAATTTCAGAAATTTTAATTCCAGAATCTGCAAGTGCTTTTTTGCAAGGTTCAATTGTTTTTTGGATTAAAACATCAACAAGGCTTTCCAATTTTGCACGGGAAAGTTTCATTTGTAAGTGTTTTGGACCAGTCGCATCAGCAGTGATATATGGCAAGTTAATTTCGCTTTCTTGTGTTGAAGAAAGTTCAATTTTTGCCTTTTCAGCAGCTTCTTTTATACGCTGAACTGCAAGTGGATCCTTTGAAATATCCATGCCTGCGTTTTGTTTTTTGAACTCGTCAATTATGTATTGCTGAACGATGTTGTCAAAATCTGCTCCACCAAGGAAAGTATCGCCATTTGTCGCTTTCACTTCAAAAACACCATCGCCAATTTCAAGAACCGATACGTCAAATGTTCCACCACCAAGGTCATAAACGATGATTTTTCTATCGCCTTGTTTATCAAGACCATAAGCCAAAGCCGCAGCCGTTGGTTCATTCACAATGCGAAGAACATCAAGACCAGCGATTTTACCAGCATCTTTTGTTGCTTGGCGTTGGGAATCGTTGAAGTAAGCAGGCACTGTAATTACCGCTTTTTCAACTTTTTGCCCTAGGTAACTTTCGGCGAAATCTTTCATATAACGCAAAACTTCCGCTGCAACTTGTGAAGGGGCAAGTTCTTTGCCAGCTTTGTCTTTAATCCAAGCATCGCCAGTTTTTGATTTGAATATTGTGTATGGCACATGTTGAAGTGCTTTTTTCACTTCTTCGTCCTCAAATTTGCGTCCAATCAAACGCTTTGCTTCAAAGATTGTGTTTTGAGGGTTCGTCACTGCTTGGCGTTTGGCAGGGTCTCCCACTACAATTCCAGATTCAGTGTAGGCAACAATTGAAGGGGTTGTGCGTTTGCCCTCTTTGTTTTCAATAACTTTTGTGTCGCCACCCTCCATAATTGCAAGGCAGGAGTTAGTCGTTCCAAGGTCGATTCCTATGACAATAGACATTTTTCAAGATAAAAAATTAATACTATTGCTATATAGGAACCGATTTTAAAAATTCAAGGAATTAAATTTAGTGGGTTATAGATTGTGATTTGGATTGCTCTCCTTTCATTCGAACATCAACCTTTTCCTTCACATTTGCATCGCCTTCGTTTAACTGAGTGATAGTGCCATCGTTTTTCTTGCCAATTGATAGCAGTCTGCTTGGTATTTGAGCAATTTTATCAAACAATTGCTTCATCTTATCAAATATGTAGGACATTCCACTCTTCACAGAATCATGCAGTTTTGTCAACCGCACAACATAGCGATTTCCCACTATCCCACTTTTTACCTCCGCCACCATTCTATCTAGCAAACTCAAATTATTATCTGCCATAAAAAATCCATTAACCAATAAACAACCATACCACAATTTTCGCCCCATTGCAAGGGTTGTTTGTTCACTGTATCACCGCACTAGCACACTATAACAAAAATAAAAAATAAAAAAAATATTTTTTCCAAAAACGAAAGAACCCTTATAGGAATTGACTTTCTTGTTTTGACGAAAATCACGATAATCACTTTTGTTATAGTGTGCTATAACAAAAACGGGTTTTTTGCAAACTTTTTGGGCAGAAAAAAAATAAAAAAAGTGGGGATTGAGGACTTTTGCGGTTAAAAAATCTGGTTTTTTGATGGTGTTGAAAGTGATGGAAAAAAAGTTTGTTATATATAATATAGCAAGCGAAAATGTGGAAGCGGTTTTGTTGGGGCAGAAGGCGAAGTTTCTGTGGGATATGACGCAGTGAAACGAAGGAGTATCCGCCGGAAATTTCGCACCCGCCCCGAAGGGTAAATTTTGGAAGAAAGGTTTGTGGCGTTCGGTTTTAGCGGTGGTGAGGGGGTGTTTTTGAGTTTGGTTTTGCGAAAAAAGCGTGGGGTTTTGGAAGGAAGGTGTGTGGCGGGTG
>CANCKZ010000037.1 GCA_947378695.1 Rickettsiales bacterium | reverse complement strand
GTTCCGGAAAACAAAGCAACACCAATGCCGGCAAGAACCATGTGCAAAATAAACGCGGCTTGACTTTGCGAAAACAGGAAAACTCCATTGCAAAGAAGAAACACCACAGAAGCAACCATAACAACTTTTTTACGGGAGAACTTATCCGCAATAATCGAAGACGGAATTTCAAACAAATTACACGCAACAAAAAACAGAGCAAATGTGAACCCAATTTGAATTGGAGCAAGCCCAGATTCCACCGTGAAAGCGGAAAACATTCCAATAATAGGTGCCGACATCAGCAAATAGCGAAACAAAAATAAAACGGCAACAATGCGAAACATTTCCCCTGAAAAAATAATATAACACTTGTGGTTAATCTAATTGAGTAAAATCAAGGAAAAAAATGTTGATTTTCTAAAAAATGATAATCATTACCCAGCAACAAGAACAAATTGAAATGAATAAGAAATACTTTGCAAAATCAATTAAAGCCAACACGGAACCCTTACAACCCAATTCCGTCGCCGAAAAAACGATCAAACCGCTTTCTTATCCAACGGAAGAAACTGAGCAAAATAAGCAATTTTTTCACGGACACCGCTCCCGAGAACGCCAGCGAATAATGCACACGCCGTTTGGGGAATCTACAAAGAGAGACATTCTTGAAGTTCTTCTGTACTATTCCACACCACGAGCAGACACAAAACCAATTGCAACCAATATTTTGAACTACACAGGCGGGGATATCAACAAGGTTCTGTTTTTTGATGCCAACGATGTAAAAAACATTAGCGGACTTGGGGAATCGTTTCTTTGCTTAACTCGTGTTATTCGTGAAATGATGCTGAATGTGTATCGTGATGAACTTGAAGAAGACAGTGGGTTAGTCTTCAACAATTGGAAGGTTGTTTGTAAATATTTACAAACCCAGATGGCACACTTAAATGTTGAACATTTCCACATGCTTATTTTGAATAATAATAATCAGCTTGTGAAGGACTGTCTTGTTGCACAGGGAACGGTGAACCACGCAAGCGTTTATATTCGTGAAATTGTGAAGCTTGTGCTTGATAACTTCGGTGTTTCGGTTATACTATCGCACAATCACCCATCGGGAGACATAACCCCATCGCAAAGTGATATTGACATTACCAACAGTATAATAACCGCATTGAATACGATATCCGTTCGAGTTCAAGACCACATTATTGTTGGCAAAGATAAAACCTATTCGTTTCTTGAAAACGGCTTAATGTAATTTTATGATTCTAAAATCCTTCGCAAAAATTAATATTTTCCTTGAAATAACGGGGAAATCAAACGGATTGCATAACTTACATTCGCTGTTTGCCAGAATTAATTTATGCGATGAAATTATCATTTCAGGAAGCAATCATTTTGAGGTTTTGTATAATAATAAAACAATTGAAAACGATATCATAACCAAAACCGTCACCGTTTTGAAGCAACACTTCCCACAAATTAACACAAATTTTTGCTTTGATGTTACAAAAAACATTCCAGTGGGAGCAGGACTCGGCGGTGCTTCAAGCAATGCCGCAGAGGTTTTGAAGTTTTTGATTTCCGCAAACGACATTTCAATTTCAGCGGAAAATCTTCTTCAAATTGGAAGGGAAATTGGTGCTGATGTTCCGTTTTTTTTGTGTAATAGTCCCCAAATTTTAACGGGTTCTTCTGTTGAACTTTCCCCGCCATCGTTTGATATTCCAAAACTTTACGGAGTTATCGCCTTTCCAAAGTGCGAACTTCTGACGAAATCCGTTTTTGCAACAATTTCACCACCATATTCCCCATATAAGCCACTTTCTTCATTTAATGATGCAATTTTGCGTGGGAATGATATGCAAAACGCAGCGGATGCACTGACAAACGGGCTAATTTCCAAAACATTGAAGGCAATTTCGCATAACAATGCCATTGCGGTGAAAATGTCTGGTTCTGGTTGTGCGTGTTTTTCACTTTTTGAGGAAAAAAATTTTGCACAGGAATGCCGTGATGCAATCAACGATTCTGCCATGCAATCTTTTTTGGTGGAGGGGTTATAAAAACACACTTGCATTGCGTGAAAAAATGTGGTAGGGTTGTGTATAAATAATTGTTTTTAAGATTATGAACAATACACATTCAAGTGGGAAAAGCCTGCTAAATTATGACCTTCAATGCGTTTTAACAGACCTCGAAAAAAAGCAAGCAAGGAAAGCGAGGGGAGGCATTGCGAAGGAAAGCTCAATGGAGGGGAACATAAAAAAAGCAAAATTCAATCACGCAATTACTCGTGCGTGGCAAGCAAACGTAAGGTAACAAACGCCAAATAACTTTCCCTTGAATTTTATTTTTCAATACTTATGTTATAAGCAATTCTTTGTTTATCATGAAACTTCGCTTTTCTAATCTTCTTCTTATTGCAGGGTTAACCTACTTTGGTGTCTCAATCTACGATTTCTATAACGGTGGAAAGCTTCTTGGAAAGGAGCCAAAAGCAAAGTTCACAATAACAGACTTCAACAAGGCGATAAAAGACGGTACTGTGAAATCTGTCACGGTTACTCCGATGTTTGTGAAAGGGGAATTAAAGGACGGGAAAAAGTTCAGAACAGAGATAATCCCTTACTACACAACAAATATTTTGGAAAAACTTGAAGGCACTGATATTATTACCGATGTAGTAGTAGACGACAGAGGAATGCTTAGCAAGTTCTTTGGTGCAATATCAGGGTGGGTTCCAATGCTACTTCTTATTGGTGTGTGGATATACTTTTCAAGGAAGTCTTCCGGTGGTGCAGGCGGAAGCCCAACAAAACTGTTCGGCTTTGGGAAATCAAAAGCAAAAATGATTCTTCCAAAGGATATCAAAACAAGGTTCACCGATGTTGCCGGCATTGACGAAGCAAAGGAAGAGCTTATGGAAGTTGTGGATTTTCTGAAAGATGGCAGGAAATATACAAAACTTGGGGCAAAAATTCCAAAGGGGTGTTTATTGCACGGAAGCCCGGGTTCGGGGAAAACCCTTGTTGCAAGGGCAATTGCAGGGGAAGCTGCTGTTCCGTTTTTTCATATTTCAGGTTCGGATTTCGTCGAAATGTTTGTCGGCGTTGGTGCATCTCGTGTTCGTGAAATGTTTGCCGAAGCAAAGCAGAATGCTCCGTGTATAATATTCATTGATGAAATTGACGCGGTTGGAAGGCAAAGAGGCTCTGGCGTTGGCGGCGGAAATGACGAGCGTGAGCAAACTCTAAACCAATTGCTTGTTGAAATGGACGGTTTTGATGAAAGAACGAATATTGTGATAATTGCTGCTACTAACAGGATTGATGTTCTTGATAAAGCACTACTTCGCCCCGGAAGGTTTGATCGCCAAATTTCAATCAGCAAGCCAGATATCAAAGGGCGTGAGGAAATTTTAAAAGTTCATTCGGCAAAAATTAGAACAGCACCAGATGTCAGCGTTAAAGCATTGGCGAAATCTACACCGGGTTTCAGCGGAGCAGACCTTGCCAACCTTTGCAATGAAGCGGCACTTTTGGCGGCTCGTGAAAACAAACTTCTTGTGAATATGAAGGATTTTGAAGGAGCAAAAGACCGAATTCTTATGGGAATGGAACGCAAAACAATGGTTATGAAAGACGAAGAAAAGCGTCTGACAGCCTATCACGAAGGCGGGCATGCCATTGTTGCAATTAATTGCGAAGGCTCGGATCCTATCCACAAAGCAACAATTGTGCCAAGGGGAAGAGCGCTCGGGGTTGTTATGCGTTTCCCAGAGGAAGACTCGTTTTCAATGACACGCCAAAAAATGCTTGCAGATTTAGCAGTCGCAATGGGAGGGCGTGCCGCAGAAGAGCTGATTTTTGGTCACAACATGGTAACATCTGGGGCAATGTCGGATATTCGTCAAGCAACGGCGTTGGCATCAGCAATGGTGAAGGAATGGGGTATGAGCGACGAAGTTGGACCTGTTTATTACGGCTCGGAAAATCCTTACAGGAAGGATAACTTGGAATCAGAAGAGGCAACAAGATTGGTTGATATTGAAATCAAGAAATTGGTTGAATATGGACTTTCGGAGGCTAAACGCATTTTGATAGAAAAACGAGACGATTTGGAGGTTCTGGCACAAGGGCTTTTGAAATACGAAACGCTATCGGGGCAGGAAATTAAGGATCTCATCGCTGGAAAAACGATTGAAAAGTATGATGTTGAAACCGGCGAAAATGTGCAGGAAACGAATCAAACTTTGCGTGGTGGCGTTGGCAGCTTGCTAAATTCGGTGGAGGAATGAATACTTCACCGCAGGCAGCACTACCGCCAAAAGACGAAACAAAGGACGGTGCCGATTTCAAGGATAAGCTTGCGAAGTTTATCAACCCATTTTATGTTTCGTTCGTAATTTTTTGGGTTATTTGTAATTACGATTTCCTTCTCATTCTTATTGGGAAAAAGGCAATTTTGCACGATTTGTATAATCATTTTGGCTATGGGTGTGGTGTTTTGAATATTACCGATGACGGCAAAATTTATACGAATTATCAACTCAACTTGTTTGTGTGCGTGGAAAAAAGTCGATTGGCATACGCTGGGTATTTCCTCATTTGGAAAGTTGCAATTCCATTTGGGTTGACGATTGGCTATATGAAATTTTGGTATAAAAAAGTTGTTACACCGTTGAATGTTGAGTATGAAAATACTGGAAAAGATGTGCTAAGGCAAATGGTGAATGATGAGGTTGTAAGGCAAATTAAGGAAAGAAAGCAGGCAGAGATAAGAGATAGGACGAGGGAGATTGAGAGACAGCAGGCGAATATAAGGAAGGAGGAGAGAGAGAGGTTGAGAGACGGGGACATAGAAAGCTGGTGGTGGATAGGAGGTTGAACGAGGAGATTGAGATGGAGTGGAAGGAGGAGATGGCAGCAATGGAAATGAGTTTGGAGAGTGTGAAAAACAAGAGAGAAGAGGAAACCCTTGATAAATAAAATTTTGTGAATATGGGATTATATAAAAACACAAAACAATGCTAACAAAACCATCATTTATTGAGGAAGACCTTGAAACAACCTCAATTCGTCCACAACTTTTACAAGATTTCACAGGTCAAGAACATTTGAAAGACCAGCTGTCTATCGCCCTTCAAGCGGCAAAAAAACGAGGCGATGCGATGGATCACACGCTGTTTTATGGTCCACCCGGGCTTGGTAAAACCACGCTTTCGGGAATTATTGCAAAGGAACTTGAAGTTGGGTTTAAGTCAACCTCAGGACCAATCATCACAAAAGCTGGCGACCTTGCCGCCATGCTGACAAACATTCAAAAAAATGATGTCTTTTTCATCGATGAAATTCACAGGCTAAACATTGCTGTTGAAGAAATGCTTTATTCTGCTATGGAAGATGGCACGGTGGATATTTTAATTGGCGAAGGACCAACCGCTCGTTCAGTGAAAATCAACATTCCGCCGTTCACATTAATTGGTGCAACAACAAGGTTTGGGTTGCTTTCCACACCTCTTCGTTCTCGCTTTGGGATAGTCTGCCACTTGGAGTTTTATTCGCCACAACAACTTGCAACTGTTGTGAAAAATGCTTCGGCAAAAATGGGTTTTGAAATATCAACGGAAGCTTGCCACGAAATTTCAATTAGAGCAAGGGGAACACCTCGTATTGCACTTCGTTTATTAAGAAGGGTTAGGGATTACGCCGAAATTCGAAACAATGGCGTTTTGGACGAAACTTCCTCCAAAAAAGCCTTGGATATTCTTAACATTGACAAAAATGGACTAGATTCCAACGATGTTAGATACATAAATTACATTGCGAAGAATTATGCAGGAGGACCAGTCGGCATTGAAACAATTTCAGCAGGGTTAAGTGAAGACAGAGGTTCGGTTGAAGATATAATTGAGCCATATCTTATGCAAATCGGATTTCTTCAACGCACACCAAGGGGGCGAATTTTAACAAAAAAAGCAATTGATTATGCAACGAATTTATGAAACGAATCTTTGTTGTGGACTGCTACTCCATTTTATTTCGCACATACTACACGGCGGAAAATATGAAAACAAGCACAGATATTCCAATTGGCGGAGTTTTTGGCTTCATTCGCACAATTTTCAACCTTATTGAAAAGCATAAGGTGGAACAAATTGTGATAGCCCTTGATTCAGGAAAAAAAACATTTCGCAGTGAAATTTACGAACAATACAAGGCAAACCGCGTGGAGACTCCGCAAAATATGATTCCCCAATTCGCTATTTTACAAGAATTTCTGGACTGCTCCAACCTTGCAAACATTAAGCAGGACGGCTTTGAAGCAGACGACCTCATCGCTTCAATCACTCAGCAATGCGATGGCAATTTTTCGGTGGTAACATCAGATAAAGACCTTATGCAACTTGTTTGCGAGCGTGTAAATTGCGTGGATATTTTCAAAGACAAGGTGTTTGAAACAAGCGATGTTGTGGAAAAATTCGGCATTGAACCACGGTTTATTGTGGACTACCTCTCCCTTTTAGGTGATGCCTCCGATAACATTCCCGGTGTAAAAGGTTGTGGAGCAAAAGGTGCGGTGAAGTTGATCAACGCATTTGGCACATTAGAGGAAATCATTGCAAATGTGGAAAAAATTCCAAACGGAAAATTAAAAGATGCAATTGCGAATTACCATCAAATGGGTGTAATATCCAAGCAACTTGCAAGTTTGAATTACGATATCGATATAACACAATTGCCAAGTTTTGGCGTTGAAAATATCAATTTTGAAGCAATAACACAATTTTTGGAAAAATACGAGATGAAATCCCTCATGTATCTTGTGCAAAG
>CANCKZ010000036.1 GCA_947378695.1 Rickettsiales bacterium | reverse complement strand
GGCATGCTTCCGCATTGCTTTATTCATTATTGCATTTAACAGGATACGAAGACTGCACAATTGAAGACCTCAAAAACTTCCGCCAACTTCATTCAAAAACGGCCGGTCACCCTGAATTTGGCTTTCTTTCTGGCATTGAAACAACGACAGGGCCCCTTGGACAGGGCATTGCAAACGCAGTTGGAATGGCAATTGCGGAGCGAAAACTGAACGCAGAATTTGGAAATTTGGTGGACTACAAAACATATTGCCTTTGCGGAGACGGTTGCCTTATGGAAGGCATTGCTTTGGAATCTTTGCAACTTGCTGGGCATTTAAATCTTTCAAACCTTGTGTTGATTTACGACAAAAACAATATTACAATTGATGGCGACCTTTCAATTACATCATCGGTTGATTACCCAAAAATGTTTGAATCTTTTGGCTTTAATGTTGTGGAATGTGATGGTCATAATTTCAACGAACTTGAAAATGCGTTTGCAACGGCACAAAAATCAACAAAACCAATTGTGATTATCGCAACAACAAAAATCGGCTTTGGAAGTGCGAAGGAAGGAACTTCAAAAGTGCACGGTTCACCACTTTCAAAGGAAGAAATTGTTCAATTGAAGCAAAACCTTGGGGTTGATTACACAATGGAAACCATTCCGCAAGAAATAATTTCCGCTTGGCGTGAAATTGGCACAAGAGGAAATGTTGAAATTCAAAAATGGAGTCAAATTGTTGCGTCATCAAACAAAAAGGAGGCTTTGGAAAACTTCGCAAACGGCAATTTCAAAAACGAAATTTCAAACGCAATTGAACGAGCTGGTGTGAAATTTGCTTCGGAAAGACCATCAAGTGCGACAAGGGTTTTATCGGGATCCGTTCTTGAAGAACTTTCAGCCCTGCCATTTGTTATTGGTGGTTCTGCGGATTTATCCGGTTCAAACAATACAAAATCAGCCAAAAACCGCCTTATAACCAAAAATGATTTTTCGGGGAACTATCTTGCGTATGGTGTTCGTGAACATGCAATGGCTGGAATTATGAATGGTCTTGCACTTTCTGGGTTTTTACCATTTGGCGGAACATTCTTGGTGTTTTCAGATTACATGCGTAATTCAATTCGCCTTTCTGCCTTAATGAACCTGAAAGTGTGGTATATTATGACGCACGATTCCATCGGCTTAGGAGAAGACGGTCCAACGCATCAACCTGTGGAACACCTTGCTTCGCTTCGTGCAATTCCAAACTTGAATGTTTTCCGCCCGTGCGATGCCATTGAAACCGCAAACTGTTTTGCATTAGCAAATGAACTTGATGGTGCTTCACTTTTTGCATTGAGCAGGCAAAACCTGCCATTTGTGAACGAATTGACACAAGAAAACCCCGTAAAATTTGGTGGATACACCGTGAAAAGCGAGGAAAATCCTGATTACACAATAATCGCAACTGGTTCGGAAGTTGGCATTGCTCTTGCTGTGGCGGGGGCATCAAGCAAGAAAATTCGCGTTGTTTCGGTTCCGTGTTTGGAAATTTTCCGCAGGCAGTCGGCGGAATATATTGCGGAAACTCTTGGAAATTGCAAGCGAGTTTTCATTGAAGCTGGTCTTGTGAATTCCTTCTGGGGGCTTATTCGTGAAGGCGATTTAAACTTCACTGTTGATACCTTCGGACATTCCGGAAAAGCAGAAGATGTTTATGCTTATTTTGGCATCGAGGTTGGAAATATTGTTGGTAAGCTGTAAGTTATGGCTATACCAACATTTGAAGAGTTAATGCTTCCCGTTTTGCAAAAAATTCACAGCGGAACATACAAAAGAACGGAAGTTTTTTCAATGCTGAAAGATGCAATTCAGTTGCAATGGAAGTGTAGTGAAGAGGAGATGAATCAAACTGTTTCCAATGGTAGCACGAAAGTGCAGGATAGAATTGGCTGGGCAATGACATTCCTCACAAAAGCGGAGTATATTGAAAAGGACGAAAATCGCAAGATGTCCTATATCATCACCGAGCTTGGCAAGAAAGCACTTGATGATTGCACGCAAAATAACACCCCCCTGAATGTGAGATATTTGGAGGGAAACTCCCCAAATTACACTTCAAACTGGAATGTGAAATCTGTTGTTTCAACCCAAGATGTTGCAATTATTGAAGAAAAAAACGATGTTGATATTGAAGTTGTTGCAGGCGAAATGCGAGAAGCCGTTGAAGACGCACTAAAAATCAAACTTCAAGCAATGGAATGGCAACAATTTGAGGATTTCTGCGGAGAACTTGTTGTGAAAATGGGCTATGGAGTTCAAGGTGCACGAGGGAAAAGGGTCAAAGACGGCGGCATTGACGGAACAATTCTTGCGGGCGATAAGCTCAACATTAAGGAAAAAATATACATTCAGGCGAAGAGGTATCAAGCTGGGAACTCCGTTTCATCAAAAGATATGCAAGCGTTTCTTTATGTTGTTACAAAGCTTAAAGCAAAGGGTATTTTCATCACAACTTCAACATTTTCACCAGATGCGAAATCCGTTGCTAATGATGATGAAAAAACAGGACACATTGCCATTATTGATATCAACCGTCTTATAAGGCTATGTTTTGAATATCAGCACGGCGTTGCTGTGACGCGAACCGTGGATTTATTTGAAGTAATTTTGTGAAGTGTGATGTCTATAATTAAACAACAGGCGTTGACTGAAACCTTGCATCAAAACTTGATGAACTTCCTTAATGCTGGTGTTGAAATTTCAAAGGAGGAGGTTATCCGCTGGGTGGCAATTTGGAAATTGCGGGAAAAAGCGAGCGTATATTTAGCAAAGCACGCCTGCATTTTCAAAGCGTTTGAGGAAATCTCCGCAAACCCCAAGCTTCAAACCCTCACACTTGTTGAAGCGGAAGCAATTTACGATGCAACGCATAAATTCGGTGGCACGATAATCACCCCTCGGCATGCACAGTATCCTCAACAGTTGAAAAAAATTGTCGATTTCCCCCTTGCACTGCATTGTTATGGCAGGGTTGAGCTTCTTCAAAATCGTATTTTTGCAATAGTAGGCTCGCGTTCTGCTTCAACTGATGCTCTTCAAATTGCACAAAATTTCGCAACAGAACTTTCAACAAACGGCATAACTGTAATTTCCGGCTTTGCAAATGGAGTAGACACCGCCGCCTGCATTGGTGCCATTTCCCACGGAACAATTCAGGTTTTGGGCTCTGGTTTTGCGTGTTTGTACCCTAAAAATAACGCAGATTTATTCAAAAAAGTTGTGGAAAACGGCGGGCTTTTTCTTTCGGAATTTCCAACGAACACTCCCGCAATGCCAGACCACTTCCCCACAAGAAATCGAATAATCACGGGGCTTTCGTGTGGAGTTTTAATTGGTCAAGTGAACAGAAAAGGCGGAGTTTCCGGCACACTTGTAACCCTTCGCATTGCAATTTCACAAGGCAGGGAGGTTTTTGCGTATCCGGGAAATATTTTGGACGAACGCTCGAAAATCTGCAATAATTTGATAAAAAATGGCACAGCACATTTCACAACCTGCGTTCAAGATATTCTTGAAGTTATCGGCGGAAATTCAAAAACACGCATTGCAAAACCTCAATTAAGTCAGTTGGGAAATCAACCACAAGCAAGCCAACTTCAAGAAGCTCAAACTGATTTATTCGCAACAAACACGCAGGCAAAAATGGAACGCCTTGATGTTTCCGTGAAGCATGTGGAATTGGTTGAAATGGTTTTTGAGAATGAGGATCTTGAAGCGGTGTATCGCACGCTTTCAACAACTCCGTGCGGTGTGAGTGATATAATTGTTGTGACGGGGTTTGAACCTTCAACCGTGCAAATGGCTTTAAGCGAACTTGAACTTGAAGGCAAAGTTGTGATGAACAGCATTGGAAAATATTCAATTGCACTTTTTTAGGGGGAAACTTTCGCAACTTCCAAGCCACCACTTCGCAATCCAATTTGATAACCAGAAAACCTATTTATAAACAACAACTGCTTTGTCGCCAAGGCGGATTTTATCCTGACATTTCTCATCAAACACAACCCACGATGTCTTTTCAAACACTTTGTTGGAAATTACACCAGTGCAAATTGTTTCTTCGTGCATCTCCTCTTCGTCCGTCAGGGAGTTTCTTTGTTCAACAAGGCGAATTATGGCAATGTTTGTTTGTGGGTTGAAATCGTCGTTTTTTCCACGATTGAGCGAGTAAATCATTTTTTTACCGTGAGTTCTTTTTTCCGAAATGAACCCTTTTTTCTTGAAGAACTGCTTCATTTCCTTGATAGCTTCGCCAGTTGCTTTTTGAACTGCTTTATAGGTGATGTTGTCGTCCTTTGCTTTGGATGCCATCCCCACATTGTGTTCAATTGCGATGTCTCCAATGCGAGCCCCACTTCCAGTAGACCCTTTCTCGCGTTGGGTATGCGAACCTTTCACGGAAATAACCTTTGCAATTTTCAAACTTGGAACTTCGTAAAGCTTCACAACGCCATCAATAACGGAGTTATACGAATATATTATAGGGGTGCTTGTTGGAATGTTTTCCGTTGCAAGTGTTGTAGCGATATAAAGAACATCTTCGTGTGTTGTGTGTGAAAATGTAACATTTGGAACGCCAATGTTTATAATGTAATCAACCGATGCAATTGAACTTGCTGCCTTGCCTTCAAGTTCGGCAATTTTGATTTCCTTTTGAACGGAGTTGCTGTCGAATCTTTCGATAACCTCCGCATAATGTTTGGATTGCAACTCTTTAAAAACATTGTTTTTGATAAGATTCTGTGCATTAACCGCCTGCGGTTCGCTTGTTTCGGGTTTCTCTGATATTATTATCACCCTTGGAAGTTTTGTGTTGATTTCCTCCTTTGTTGGCATTTCTTCAACTTCAAGAAGTGGGGCTTTTTGGTATTTATCAAAATGTTTAATTTTAACAGAACAAGATGTTAAAATGAGTAAGATGCAAATAAGGCTTTTCATGTTGCTAAACATTAAACTTAAAGTTCATAATATCCCCCTGTTGAACAACATACTCCTTACCTTCCATACGCATTTTGCCAACTTCCCTTGCACCAGCTTCGCCTTCAAATTCAAGGTAATCTTGAAAGCCAATTGTTTCAGCTTTAATAAAGCCTTTTTCGAAATCTGTGTGAATAACGCCCGCACATTCAGGGGCTTTTGCACCAGCGGGAAATGTCCATGCGTGGGCTTCTTTTGGACCAATTGTATAAAATGTCCTTAAATTCAAAGTTTCAAACGCCAAAGCGGTTATGGCATCAATTCCCGAATGTTCAATGCCAATTGATTGCAAAAATTCCAGCCTTTCTTCATCAGATTCAATCGATGCAATATCGGCTTCAAACTTTGCACAAACAAGAACGCATTTTGTGTTGTTTTTTGCCGCAAAATCACGAACGATTTCAACGAATTTGTTGCCATTGAGGGCATCTTCTTCCTTCACATTGCAAGCGTAAAAACTTGGTTTGCAAGTGATGAAATTCAGTTTTTTCAAGGTTGAAAGCAGTTCGAAATCTGTGATTGTATTCAACATTTTGCCAGAATTCAACACTTTAAGTGCAGGTGCCATTGCATCGCAGATTTCCTTGGCTAGCTTATCGCCACCTTTTGCCTTTTTTTCGTGTTTTGTAATCATTTTTTCCGCTTGTTCGATATCAGAAAAGATAAGCTCCACCTCAATTGTTTCAATGTCTCGAATGGGATTCACGGAGCCGTCCACATTGGTAATGTCGGAATCTTCAAAACAACGAACAAGGTGAATTATGGCGTCCACTTCACGAATGTGCGAAAGGAATTTGTTGCCAAGACCTTCGCCCTTAGAAGCACCTTTCACAAGCCCTGCGATGTCCGTTATTTCAAGATAATTTGGAACAAGTTTTTGCGAATTTGCAACAACGGCGAGTTTTTTCAGAACGGGGTCGTTCAATGCAACTTTTGCGGAATTTGGTTCAATTGTGCAGAATGGATAGTTCGCAGATTGTGCGATATCCGATTTTGAAATTGCATTAAATAGTGTTGATTTTCCGATGTTTGGCAAGCCAACAATTCCACAAGTTAAACCCATTTTTGAAAAAATATTATATATATCACCCAAAAAGCGTTGCGAAAGTTTTTGTCAAGTTTTTTTGTGAATTGTGTTAATGATTGAAGGAAGCGTGTTTGATAATTTGCTTGACAAGGTAATTTTATTGGAATATTGTGTTGGTAACAATCAATCATATATGCAAATAACACTGGATACCCACCACTTCATCAAATTTCTTGAAGAAAAGAAACATTTCACCCACGAACAGGCAGAAACCCTTGTTGAAGCTGCGGTTGAATACACAAATACCGTTGGAAAAGGACTTGCAACAAAGCAGGATATAATGGCACTAAAGCATGATATTACCGTGGTGAAGAAGGATTTGATAATCTGGTTTGGCAGCTTTATGGTAACCTGCACGGGAATTTTGATAGCCGTTTTGCCGTTGGTAATTAAGGCGTGAAAAGAAGTTCTTGAAATATAAAATACCTCAAATAGAAATTGACATAATAATAGCATTAAAAGTAGTGGTATGGGTGAAAACAGTACAGAAAAATTCATTTTTAGCTTTGGTGGTGGAAAACAAATTGACGCAGTTGCATTTGCTGAAACTGTCAAAGAGATTGTCAATTTACTTCAAATTTCTGCAAAACAATATGATGATAATGCCGAAGTAAGACTTGATATACATGCAAATCAAGAAGGAAGTTTTGAAAGTATTTTAGAAGCGATAGTGTTTGTTAAAAATTATACAGCTTCAATCTTGCCAGAAATCAATGCTTCAAGTGCTAAAAATATAGTTGGAACTGTAAAGGATATTTTTGATATA
>CANCKZ010000035.1 GCA_947378695.1 Rickettsiales bacterium | reverse complement strand
CGAATATAAACGGTTACTTCATCAAAAATTCTGTGTTCTTTGCTCACAACATCTATTATTAATTGTGATTAATGTTGCACGGTGAAAAATAAAAAGCAAGGAAACATTGCAAAAGAATGTTATCTGTTTTCTTTTGCCGCTTTTGTGTGAAATGATTGCACGATCATTATCAGGAAATATAACGCAAAAACAAGGTTTATTATTGAAATTGCACCAGACCGTAGCGACAAATTGTTCCAGTAGATCCAAAGCATAACAGCAAGCGTAGCAAACGATTGTCCACGATACAACCATACCAAAAGAAAGCTTTTCACGCCACGAATGCACACAACATTTACGCACATCAAAATGCCCGAAAAAGCGAAGTATAACAGGGAAAAATAGAACGCAAATTGGTGAATCTCAATGCCCTCTTCAACGAATGATAGCGGGAATTTGATTATATTTGGAATGGATTTATAGAAAATTGATGAAATTTCAGTGTAGAAATTCGCAAAAAGTGTTACGATGAAGATACTCAAAACCGCTTGCAAAACGAATGTTACGGCAGAACCTACATTTCCGGAGGTGGCCTCGTGTGGGAATATGTCTCGTTTTTGGTCTCGTTTTTGTTCGGTTTGCTTTGTAAGAAGTGCTTTTTGTTTTGTGTCTTGTTTAAGGGTTTGGGCGAATTGTTTGTCTTTCTGTTTTTTATCCGCTTTGTGGAAAATGCTTGCGAATCGTGAATTATTTTTCCCTTTATTTGAGTGTTTTATGAACTCTTTCAAGGCTTTGTTCAGAACCGTGTTCGTGATTGTAAGGTTTTCAATTTCGTTGCCACGAATGTTTGTTGAGCGTGCCGGAATGAAGAATTCGGAAGGACTTGTGTTTGTGGAATCGCTGAAATTGATGTAGTCCATCAATGTGTTTTCAATTTTCGATGATACAATATGCACGCCACGCATGTTGTTTGAAAGGAACATTGAATTGTATATTTCACTTTTATCAAAAATGCTCGCATCAAGGGTTGTATATTCAAAGAAGGCGTCCAGCAGTTTGCAATTCAGGAATTTCGTTGCGATTAATGAAGAGCAAATCGTTTTTGTATATTGAATTTCGCTTGAATCAAAAATGACTTTACTTGCGACTAAGTTGGCGATTTTACTCGTCGAAATTTGACTTGCAAGGAAAATTGTGTTGAAAATTGAGCTGTCTTGAAAAATGCAGTTGGAAAATTGAGTGTGTTCAAAGTTTGCGTTTGTAATTTTCACATGCGAAAATTTGCATTCCGTGAACGAAGAGGAGACTACTCCAAAGTTAAAAAATTGACAATCAACAAAATGAACATCGGCAATTTCAACTTTTTTCAAAACACCGGTTATTGCGTAGTTACTAAGCACAACGGGCGTTTCAAGCGATTTTGAAACCAATTCTAATAAATTTTCAGCAGTAATTTGCTTCATAAAAGCTTGACAATTCTTATTTTCTTTTTCTGCCTTAAAACAAACAAGATTATTTTTCAAGTCTTTTATGGTAAAAATTGCAATTAATGGTTTAGGCAGAATTGGAAGGTGCGTTTTGCGTGCTGTTTTTGAGGAAAACATTCAAGGAATTGAAGTTGTGGCGGTGAATGGTCCTGCTGAAATTGACCAACATGTTCATCTTCTACAATACGATTCCACCCATGGAAGATTTCCATTTCCAATAACGCACGATGGTTCGAATATCATCATAAACGGCAAAAAAATTCCGCTTTTGCGTGAAAAAGAAGTTGAAAATATTGACTGGGCAAAATTCGGCGTTGATGTCGTTTTAGAATGCACAGGCAAATTCACAAAACGAGAAGACCTTCAAAAACACATAAATTCCGGTGCGAAAAAAGTGATTTTATCTGCTCCTGCAAAAACTGACGATGTTAAAACCATCGTGTTTGGGGTGAATCACGGCATTTTGGAAAGTTCCGATACCATCATTTCAATTGGTTCTTGCACAACGAACTGTCTTGCTCCCGTTGCAAAGGTTTTGAACGATACGATTGGCATAAAAAAAGGCTTTATGACAACAATTCATTCATACACTGGCGATCAAAACATTCTGGACTCCTCCCACAAAGGCGATATCCGCCGTGCTCGTTCCGCAGCTTGTTCAATGGTGCCAACATCAACCGGTGCTGCAAAAGCAATTGGTTTGGTTCTGCCAGAACTTAAAGGCAAGCTGGACGGTTCCGCCATCAGAGTTCCAACCCCAAATGTTTCAGTTGTCGACTTAACCTTCGAAGCAAATCGTGATACAACAAAAGAGGAAGTTTTGGAGGCTATCAAATTTGCGGCAGAAAATTCAATGAAAGGCGTTTTGCGGTTTGAAACTGCTCCGCTTGTTTCAATTGATTTCAACCACACGCCTGAATCCTCAATTTTTGACGCCCTTGAAACCAAAGTTATTGGTGGAAATATGGTGCGAATTCTTTCTTGGTATGACAACGAATGGGGCTTTTCCTGCCGAATGCTTGACGCTTCAAAGTTGATGGGAAAGCTTTGATATGAGCAATAGTTATTGCAAAGGTTGCAAGGTAGTAAAGGTTGGGCACGAAACTACAAGGCTCGATCAAAAAAATTGGGATCGTATTCTGGAATCACGAACAAACTCAATACGATCAGAAAATGCACCACCTATCAATCCACTTAACTTCATAGTGAAATGGCGATGCAACAATTGTTACTACATATCCCTAAGATGGGAGGATGGAACGCAATTCCACCCAGTTGAACCAATTGGAAAAGATTTGGACGATAAAATTCCCGAAAACATTCGCAAAGATTTCAATGAAGCAAGAAAAATCGGTGAACTTTCACCACGATGTGGAAATGTTTTGCTTCGCACCTGCCTTGAAGGACTTTGCAACTGGATTGCGGAGGAATTTCTTGAAGGCGAGGAAAAAGCAAAATACCTTCGTAAAACAACTTTGCATGGCAAAATTGAAGACATTAAAAAACACACAACTTTCGTAAGCGATATCCTCTTCAAAACAATGGAAATCATCAAGGCGTATGGGAATGATATACATGTCTATCAAAAAATCGAAGATTCAGACACCTTTGAATCGTTTAAAGTTATGCTTCGGTTTATTGAATCAATAGGCAATAACATTGTTACTTTCATTGAAAATAGAGAATACGCGAACGAACTTCATCAAAAAATCCTACAAAAAACAAAAACATGAACAAACTTTCCCGCATTTTCGAAAATCAAATTCCTGTAATCCTAGCACCAATGTCTGGCGTGACTGACCTTCCCTTTCGCAAAATTGCCGAACATTTTGGCTGCTGCTACACGATTTCTGAAATGATAGCCTCCCGCGCGATGATTTTGGAGACTCGCCAGTCGCTGGAAAAACTCAAACACACGGACAACAAAAACACTACTCACGGCGTGCAAATTGCAGGTTGCGAAATTGATGTTATGGCGGAAGCGGCAAAATTGAACGAGGAAATGGGCGCTGATGTTATCGACATAAACTACGGCTGTCCTGTGAAAAAAGTCACGAACGGACACGCAGGTTCAGCAATGATGAAAACCCCCGAACTTGCGATAAAAATCGTGGAAGCGGTCGTGAAAGCGGTGAAAATCCCTGTCACGGTCAAGACTCGCATGGGTTGGGATTCGCAAAACTTGAATGCTCCCCAACTTTGCAAAGCGTTTGAAGAAGTGGGTGCGAAAATGATTACAATTCACGGCAGAACCCGCTCGCAACTGTATTCCGGCACTGCGGACTGGGATTTTATCCAAAAAGTAAAAAATTCCGTGAAAATTCCGGTTATTTCAAATGGCGATATCAAAACCGTGGAAAACGCACGGGAGGCACTCGAAAAAGGCAAAACTGACGGCGTGATGATTGGTCGTGGCGTTTATGGAAAGCCGTGGTTGATTCACGAAATGCAGTGCGAATTGAACGGCACGAAGGCGGAAAATTTGCCAAAAACCCTTGCCCAGATTGGCGAAATTGCCCTTTGGCATTTGGAAGAAATGCTCTCGTTCTACCCCGAACATGTCGGTTTAAATTTGGCAAAAAAGCAAATTTCATGGTACACTTCCAACATTTCAGGTTCGTCCCATTTCAGGGCGAAAATGAACACTTGTGAAAGCGTGGATTTCATGAAAGCCTCCATCAAGAATTTCTTTTTTGAGCAGGAAAACTCCCAAAATGAGTTATAACCTCAAAGTTTTCAGGCAGATTTTTAGGGTTATTTTCAAAAACATCGCCAGATTTCAACATAACAAATCCCATTTTCAACACTTTTTTCGGGTTGATTTGCTCAACTTTTTGTTCAAGAATGAGAATTCTGCTGGAAAAATCCTTGATTTTTGCAAGAAAATTACGAATATTGAGCGAATTTTCAGCCATCTCCACCCTGCGAGCCGCTGAATCCACAAGATTTTTCACCGCATTTTGCATTTTATATTCAATATTTTCAACTTTATGGGCAAAATTTGCAATTTCAAATTGAGTTTTCTGCGAAACCACCGCCTGCAACGCATTTATTTGCTGCAAAACCTCATTTTTTTGTGGCGAAATCATTTGCGCGCCATAAGTTGGTGTAGGAGCACGAAAATCCGCGACAAAATCCAGAATTGTGAAGTCAATTTCGTGACCAATCGCCGAAATTATTGGAATTTTCGCCGCAAAAACTGCGCGCGCAAGTTCCTCGCTGTTGAATTGCGAAAGATCCTCCGTCGAACCGCCACCTCTGGCAATCAAAATTGCGTCAACCGGCAAATTTTCCGCCACTTTTAACGCACTCAAAACCGAAGAAACGCAGGCAGAACCTTGCATTGTTGCGGGTATAAAATATGTTTTACTCACAATCGTGCCGCTCAGCGTGGTGAAAATGTCCTCAATTGCGGCACTATTTTTCGCAGAAATCACCGCAATAGTTTGCACAAATTTTGGCAGCGGTTTTTTGTGGATTGCATCGAAAATGCCCTCTTTTTGAAGTTTGTTTTTAAGTATTTCAAATTGATTTGCTATGTCACCTATGCCGTAATTTTTCAATTTATACGCCGTCAATTGGTAGTAAGAGCCAGACTTGTAAGCCGTAATTTTCCCTGTTGCTACAAGCTTTTCTCCATTTTTTAGCATACCTTGAATTTCCTCGTTTGGTGACCAATAAACGCACTTAATCAAGGCGTCGTCGTCTTTGAGGGAAAAAAACGCATATTTCGAATTAATCGACAAATTCGAAACCTCACCAACAATACTCACAACTGGAAAAGTTTGCTCAATCGTATTTTTTATTATGTCGCTAATGCGTGAAACCGTGAAAAACGGTAGATTTTCAGACACCTAACTCCTCACCAATTCTTGATATTTGTCAAGTAGATGCAGGGAAATTTTGTTGTCTTTGAATTCATATTTCATGCCTTTTTCATCCGTTACGGAGGCAATTCGTGAAACTTCTGCGGCTGTTCCCGTCATGAAAGCGTCCTGAACTTGTGCAAGTTCTGGCAGTGAAATTTTGCGTTCAACAACTTTATAGCCCAAATCTTGTGCAAGTTTAATGACGGTTTGACGAGTCAGTCCGTTCAAAAAGCAGTCCGCAATTGGTGTATGAATTTCGCCGTCAAATATCGCAAAAAAGTTTGCACCTGTTGCTTCGGCAATGTTTTCTTGATAATCTAACATTAGTGCGTCTTGAAAACCGGCACGCTCTGCCTGATGTTTTGAAATGGTTACAATCATGTAAAGACCAGCTGCTTTGGCGAAAACCGGTGCACAATTTGCCGGCGGACGGCGATACTGAGCAACCATCATGTTAATTCCCGTGCGTTTGAGGTCGCCGTGAAGGGCTGGCCATTGCCATGCGGCAACTCCAACATGAACCTTGTTTAAGCTACCTGAAATTTGCATTTGTTCACTTCCACGGAAGGCAAATGGGCGAATATAGGCGTCTTCAAGGTTGTTAATTTTGCAGATTTTCAGACAAAGCTCGTCAAGTTCTTCAACTGAATAAGGCAGTGAAAAATCCATGATTTCTGCTGATTTATGCAGTCTGATATTGTGTTCTGTGTTTTTAAAAATTTTTCCGTTATACATTCTTACGCCCTCAAAAACTGACGAAGCGTAGTGCAATCCGTGATTTAAAATATGCACTTTTGCGTCCTTCCATTCAACGAAATTTCCGTTGTAAAAGATGGTGCCGTCTCGCATATCAAATGGTTCCCGTTGCATATTTTCAAAGTATAAAACAATTTTTTTGACTATATTTTGCACTTTGAAAATGTCAAGAAAAAAATTCCACTTCCACATTTTCGCTTGCTATATTATATATATAGCGATAATTTTTTCACAAAAAAAGCAGATTCCCCCCGCCTCCACCACCGCAAAACCGAACGCCACACGCCTTCTTTCCAAAAATTACCCTTCGGGGCAGGTGCGAAATTTCCGGCAGATACTCCTTCGTTTCACTGCGTCATATCCCGCAAAAACCCCACTTTTGTTATAGCGTACTAGTACAGTAGAACGGTGGGGTTTAAGCTATCAAAATCTATGTTTTTTGTTGCACTGTTTATTATTTCAAATTGTAAATAAAACTAAAAAATATCTTGACATCTTAATCTCAGTGTGTTAATGTTATTCAGATTATTTTAATAAATAATGTTTTTATGAGTCAACAAGGGGTAGGACAGGATGCTATAAATCCAAACACAAATGAATATAATGATTCAACAGCACAATATTTAGGCACGAACATTAATGAAAAAGATCAAGACGGTCAAACAGCACTTCACCGTGCAGCAAATGCTTCAACTGCAAAATATCTGATCGACAACAAAGCACAAGTCAACGAAATCGATAACAAAGGGCAGACACCGCTTTATTATGCAATAGAAAAAGGCGATGACGAATTTGTCAAAACTTTGATTGAAAGTGGCGCGAATATACAGCATAAAGATGTACAAGGTCAGACTCCCATTTTATACGCACTAAAATTTAACAATCTTAATATAATAAAATATCTTGCATCAAGATCAACGCCCGAAGAAATCAATGAATGTGACGAGAATGGCAATTCAACCCTTCA
>CANCKZ010000034.1 GCA_947378695.1 Rickettsiales bacterium | reverse complement strand
TGAAACTTGGTTCGGCATTTTCAAAAATTGAGCAACTTGCAGAAACAAAATTCAAAGTGGGAGCCTCCTGCCTTGATTCCACCCTTGCTCAAACAATTCAGGAAGCGGGAATTTCAGGTATGGAATTTCTTGCAACAATTCCGGGGACACTCGGCGGAAATATTTCAATGAATGCAGGCTGTTTTGGTGGCGAAATTTTTGATATCCTTGAATCTGTTGATGTTATTTTGCCAAATGGCAAGCTTGAAACCTTGCAAAAAAACGATATCACGCATTCGTATCGTCACGCACAACTGCCGCAAAACTCAATAATAATTTCCGCAATCATTAACGGGGTTGTTTCAAACAAAGAAACCGTTCGTCAAACAATTAACGGATTTGTGCAAAAAAGGCTTGATGCTCAACCCTCCAACGTTCGAACTGGTGGAAGCACTTTCACGAATCCTAAGTCTGAAAAGGCGATGGGTCGTTCTGCTTGGCAGTTAATTCAAGAAGTTGGCGCACACAAATTTGAAGTTGGTGGTGCAAAAGTTTCGGAAAAGCACTCAAATTTTTTGATAAACGCCGGCGGTGCTACTGCCAAGGATATTTTTACCCTTGGCGAAATGATTCGCATAACCGTTCTTGAAAAAACAGGCGCTGAACTTGAATGGGAGGTGAAATTTCTGGGAGACTTCACCTAATAAAACCGCTTAGCATCGCCATTATAAGACCCAAAATTGCGGATTTCACTCGTCACACTCTTCAATTCTTGCAATGCTTTTTGCACTTTTGTTTCGGAATTTGAGCCTTCAAAAATCACGAAAAACTGTGCTTCGTTCACTTCAACCCCTGTTGGAATATAGCTTTCAAGCTTTAAAAGATTCACTCCATTTTTCGCAAAACAACCAAGAGCATTATAAATTCCACCAGTTTCATTCCCCAGTTTGAAAATTACGCATGTGATTGGGTGCTGAAAATTTGCCTCAATTTGTTCATTTCCAACTGCGATGAATGTTGTGTAATTATTGTTTTTATTTTGGATATTTTTCGCCAGAAGATGAAGGTTGTAGTGTTGCCCTGCAATTTTTGAGCAAATTACCGCCGTGTCCATTTTACCAGATTTCACAAGGTTTTCCGCAGCAATTGCCGTGTTAAGGGCTTGAATTTCTTGTGCGTTGATTTTGGAAACTAAGTTCGAACATTGCATTAACGCCTGTGGGTGAGATTCCACAAATTTGATGTCCTCCATTTGAACATTTGGGTTGAAAGCGTAAAGATTGTGTGAAATTGGAAGAATTTTTTCCTTCACAACCAATAAATTCATTTCGGGAAGAATGTTGTGAACTTCGGCAACTCTGCCTGCTGTGGAATTTTCGATTGGAATTACGGCAAAGTGTGAATCGCCATTGTGGACGGAATCAATTGCTTGGGCAAATGTGTTGAATGGCAAATATTGTGCGTTTTCAAACATTGAAATTGAGGCTTCGTGGGAAAATGAGCCTACCCTGCCGCAGTAAGCGATTTTTGCTTGTGATTTTTCCATATAATCTTAGTATTTTTCCATTAAAAAAACAGGAACAGTGGGAAAATCAAGGAAAATATCTGCTTCCACGCTGAAAACCGATGCTTTGTGAGTGTGCAATTATTTTTTCACAACTATGGCGTTTCTAGACATTCAATTCCCACAAGAACTTGTTTCTTTTTTTAACAAAAAGGTGCAATATGTAACAAGTGTAAGCAGAATGCAGTCCGGTGTGGAGCTTCGCAAAAATGTGACAACATCAATGAAGGTTTATACCATGTTTAATGCGATTAAACGCAGTGACCAAATTGAGCTTCTGGAAAACTTTTTTCATATAACAAAGGGCAGAATGTATTCGTTCAAAATGCACGATACAACGGACTTTAAAATTGAAAACATGCAATCTGCAAAAATTGATAGTCACACCGTGCAAATTCAAAAGGTTGTTCAATTTGATAGCGTGGCAAAATCGCAGAAAATTACTAAGCCAAAGCCTGATACCATAAGCGTTTTTCAAGATGGTGCCCTGCTTGTTTCCGGTTATTCTGTGAATTTCCAAACCGGTGAAATTACATTTACCAACGATATTTCCGCTTCAACAATTACAGTTTCGTGCGAATTTTTCCAACATTTAAGGTTCAATGTTGATGCAATAGTCTTCACTATGCGTGGAAATGGTGCCTTTGAGGTTGATAACATTGAAATGATTGAAGTTTTATAGCATAATTTTATGAACGAGATTTTACTGCTGGAAATTAGCACAAACCAAAATAAATTATACTTCAACAATTCGCAAAACGCAATTCATTATAACAATGAGGCATTTACACCCTTGGAATTTGATATTTCAAAAATTGTGTTATCAAGCAATTTAACGGAAAGTTTTGCGGAAATTAGAATGCTGTTTTCACAAACAATTCCTTCGCCAGATGTTATTCACGATGCCATAATGGGGCAAAAAGCCTTGCTTCGAAAAATTATCGATGGCGTTGATACCATTGTGATTTCAGGCATAATTTCCGCATACTCAAGCACAACAACGGAATTTTCATTTGTTATTACTGATGAGATCTATAAGTTTAAAGAACCTGCACTTCAAAGATACACCAGCAAATGTAAGACTGCGTTTTGTTCGAAAAAATGCGGAAAAAATGCGGAATTATATTCAATAAGCGAGACAATTTCCCAAGTGAAAAAAAATTCTGTTATACTACAAAACACGCCACCAACTGCGTTTTATGCTAACGGCGTTGCAACAATTTTCAGCAAAACATTTGTTCGAGCAATGCAAATTCGTGATGTTACAACAAACGAGGTTTTCTTTTTTGAAGATCTTCCTTTTTTTGTGGAAAATGGCGATGGAATATCCCTTTTGCAAGCTTGCGATAAAACCTTTACAATGTGCGGACAGCTTGGGAATCAAACAAATTTTAGAGGCGAGGTTGTCTCTTAACAATTGTTATTTGACTTTTAAAAAATCACGGCAATTGTTTTGTATATTGATATACAATAATATGATAATTCGCCGTGAAACAAGCCTTGTAACTGTTGGAAATTTAACCGTTGGCAATAGAGCTGGTAGTAGAGTTGACAGTGGAAATACGATTTCAGTCCAATCAATGACGAACTCAAAAACTACTGATGTTAAGGGAACTCTTGAACAAATTGAGCGATGCCACGCCGCAGGGGTTGATATCATGCGTGTTTCCGTGCCAGATAGGGAATCCGCCGCTGCATTCAAAGAAATTTCCGCAAATTCGCCCGTTCCATTGGTTGCTGATATCCATTTTCATCACATGCGTGGGGTGGAAGCTGCTCAAAATGGGGCGGCTTGCTTGCGAATTAACCCCGGCACGCTTGGTAAAAAAGAAAACGCACTGGATATCATTAAAGCAGCGAAGGATTACGGTTGTTCAATTCGCCTTGGTGTGAATGTTGGTTCGCTTGAAGAAAAAATGCTGGAAAAATATCACGAACCTTGTGCTGATGCAATGGTGGAATCGGCTCTTGAATCTATCAAAGTTTTGGAGGATAACGATTTCACGAACTTCAAAATTTCCGTAAAAGCAAGTGATGTCATTATGATGCACGAAGCTTATACCAAACTTGCAAAATTATGCAACTATCCCTTCCATTTGGGGGTGACGGAAGCTGGTCCCGCTTCAACAGGTGTTGTGAAATCATCAATTGGAATTGGCTCGCTTTTACTTGCCGGCATTGGCGATACCATTCGCATTTCCCTTTCCGCCGATGTTGTGGAGGAAGTCAACGCTGGGTGGAGGATCCTCAAAAGCCTTGGAATTCGCAACCGTGGAGTGAACATCGTTTCGTGTCCTTCCTGTGCAAGGCAACAGTTTGATGTCATTTCCCTTGTTGCAAAAATTGAAAAAGCGACTGAATCCATCGTGAAACCAATTAGAATTTCAATTTTGGGGTGTGTTGTTAATGGTCTGGGGGAAGCTCGGGAATCTGATATTGGTGTTACTGGTGCAGGTTCTGGAAACCATTTGATTTACATCAAAGGCGAGCCGAAGTATAAGGCAAAATCGGAAAATCTTTTTGAAGAAATTATGAAAGCAGTGGCGGAGGTGGCTTAGCGTGAAGCCACTTTTTTATTTTTTTTCCTGTCAAAAAACCCGCAAAAATACCGTGTTTGTTATAGCGTGCTATAACAAAAGTGATGGTCAAGATTTTCAGCAAAACAAAGAACTCAATTCCCATAAGGGTTTTTTGAATTCTTTGCAACTGAATTTTTTTTCTTTTTTATTTTTGTTATAACGCACTAGTACATTATAACAGCAAGCAAATTATGCCTCAAATTTCACTTCTCCACCAACAATTGTCATAACCGCCCTGCCCTTAACTTTCCTCCCACCAAATGGGGAATTCTTGCTTCTGCTGACGAACTTTTCAGTTTCAATCGTCCATTCGTGGTTAAGGTCAATCACGGTGAAATCTGCTCGTTTGCCAACTTCCAAAGTTCCGCCGTCAAAATTGATGATATTTGCTGCACGCCATGTCATTGTTGAAAGCAGGTGCGAAAGTGAAATCCTTCCTGCGTGGTAAAATTCCAAAGCAATTGGCAACATTGTTTCAACGCCAACAATTCCAAACGGAGCCTTCGTCATATCTTGCGATTTTTCCTCCGCTGAATGTGGGGCGTGGTCGGTTGCGATTGCGTCAATTGTACCATCACAAAGTGCTTGTTGAAGTGCTTCAATATCCGCCTTGGAACGCAGTGGCGGGTTCATTTTTGCATTAGTCCCATGCGTCAGAATCTCTTCGTCCGTCAAAACCAAATGGTGAGGCGAAACCTCGCAAGTAATGTTCAACCCTTCCGCTTTTGCAAGCTTGATGGCGTTGAGTGCCTCTTTCGTTGAAACATGCAGAACATGATATTTCCCGCCAAATTCACGCAGAAGTTCAATATCTCTTTGCACAATTATTGATTCTGACGAGTTTGGAATTCCAACAAAACCTAATTGACGGCTAACCTTACCCTCGTTCATACACCCCTTGTTTGAAAGGTTGATGTCCTCCGCATGTTGTGCAACAACATAACCTGATTTCTGCGAAAACTCCATAACTTGCCTCATAATGTGCGAGTTCATAACCGGAAGTCCGTCATCCGTGAATCCGCAAACAATTGGGTGGTTAGCAAGCTCTTCAAAGTTCGTAAATTCAGTCCCACCAAGACCTTTCGTAACAGAAGCATAAGCCAAAACATTACAATGTGCGTGGGCGATTGAATGGTTGTGAAGATAGTCAAGAGTTTCGATAGAATCCAGTGTTGGTTTAGTATTTGGCTGGCAAACAACTGTGGTAATTCCCCCACGAACGGCAGAAAGCGAACCGGTTTCAATGTCCTCCTTTTGTGGTTGCCCCGGATCACGAAAATGCACTTGAATGTCTATCAAACCAGCGGAAACAACATTGCCTTTGCAATCGATAATTTCTCCTTCGCCAGCGTAATTTCCCTGCCCAATATTGGTTATTTTCCCATTTTCAAAAGTTATGAAGCCGTGGAAATCTTTTTTTGTTTTGTCGCAAATAATGCGTGCGTTATTCAGGGTTTTCATTTTTGTTTAATAAATTTTCTGTGTTAAATTATTCGTTATTTCTTGCTCTGCCACATTGACTCATAAAACTTCCCCCATCAATAAACCCACTTTTCTGTGTTATATTCATTATATTTTGTGTAGTATTTTTTGGTCTTGTAACAAAATATGTAATAATCGATGGTATTCCCCAGTTGAGAATTTTATCAAAAATCATAACCCAGATACCAGATATAAAAAAGTATAAATAAAACGAAATACATACTATAACAACAAAAAAGGCAATAAAACACCAACTTAGAATAGTCATTTTAATTCTATATAACCTTTGCTCAACATTTTCTTTCATTTCTTGCTCTGTCATATTAACTCGTAACTTCCCCCATCAATAAACCCACATTTTAAAAAATCAATTGCTTTCCCTTAAAAAACATTGAAATTTTAAGAATGCTTACGCTTTGCTTGATAATGTTTCTTAATTTTTGGCACATAAATTTCCATTAAAAGTGGTAAGCCCATACATGACATTACCGCGACAACAAACAAAAAGGAGAGAAAGCTATTCATTTTTATATAAAAAAATTAATGATATTACGAAGAATAAAAATAAACCGACTGTAAAAAATTCAAATGGAGAAGCACACAAAGAACCATTGCAAACTGCAATGAATATATTGCCGTCAAGAAAGCGATTGACAAACCATCCAACGGTTGCAATAAATGTTGCACTAATCAATATTTTGTAGTCCTTCACGGCAAATTTTCAAAACTTCCCCCATCAATAAACCCACATTTTAAAAAATCAATTGCTTTCCCCTAAAAAATGTGCTATTCTTAAAATAAAACTAACGAAAAGATATGAATATATATTTTCCAATCGCTGAAATTAATGCGAATTTGTATTTGATTATCGCAATTGGGCTTGTTGCTGGCGTGCTTTCAAACATATTTGGAATTGGCGGCGGGTTTATTGCAACGCCGTTTTTGGTTGCAATTGGAGTTCCCCCCTACATCGCAACCGCGTGTGCGACTCAACAAATAATCGGCTCGTCCTTGATGGGAGTTCTTACTCGCCTTAAACCCGTTGCTGTCGATTTCAAACTCGCAGGAGTTCTTGCCTTCTTTGGGCTTTTTGGTTCATATTTGGGCGTTGTAATTGTTCAGCAACTGAAAACATTGGGTTATGTTGATGCCCTAATTTCCTTTGCCTACATAATAGTTATGACAACAACAGGTTTAAGCATAATTCTGCAACATTATGCCAAAAAAAAGCAAGGTGGTGAAGTTGATGTTAAGAAATCGTTTGTTGAGGGTCTTCCTTTTAAGGTGAAGTTTGAGAAATCCGAACGAAACATAAGCCTTGTGTTTCTTGGTGTTATGGGTTTTTTGGTGGGAATTTTAACTGGAATTATGGGTATTGGCGGTGGCTTTATTATGGTTCCAATCATGACATATGTTTTAAAGCTGAAAAAAAGCACAATTGTTGGAACTTCGCTTATGCAAATTTTGATAATC
>CANCKZ010000033.1 GCA_947378695.1 Rickettsiales bacterium | reverse complement strand
TTGATACCCCGCCACCAACCGTTTCGGGATACCTTCACATGGGGCATGTTTTTTCATATGTTCAGTGTGATATCCTTGCCCGTTACCACAGAATTTCCGGAAAAAGCGTTTTTTACCCGATAGGTTTTGACGATAACGGACTTCCAACCGAACGCCTTGTTGAAAAGCAAACCGGCAAAAAAGTTGGAATCAATTGCACAAAAGCAGAATTTGAAACAGAATGTTTTAAAGTTGTGGACGAAGTTGAAGGCAGATTTGAAGAGCTTTTCCGTTCAATTGGAATTTCTTACGATTGGTCGTTGAAGTATCAAACTGTTTCCAAAAAAACGGAAGCAATTGTTCTTGAATCATTTGCTGACCTTCACAAAAAAGGGTTGATATACCTTAAAAATGCACCGGTTTATTGGGATATTGAAGATAAAACCGCCCTTGCACAAGCCGACCTTGAAGACAAAGAATTTGATTCCACCGAATATTTCATTCCATTTACTTGCTCCAAAACAGGGAAAATTGTTGAAGTTATGACAACTCGTCCCGAATTGTTGCCAGCCTGCGTTGCGGTTTTGCACCACCCTAGTGATGCCCGCTTTTCTGGAATTTCAAGCGTGAAACTGCCGTTTTTTGGCGATGAAGTTCCATTAATTGCAGATGAAACCGTGAAAATTGACAAAGGAACCGGCGTTGTAATGTGCTGTTCTTATGGCGATTGGACGGATGTTGAATGGATTCGAAAACACAAACTTACACCAAAACCTTTGATGCTTGAAAATGGGGAAATTGCCCACGATTTCTACAAAAATGCGGAAAATGGAAGGTTTTTGCGTGTGGCGAATGCTCGCACTAAAATTGTTGAAGAAATGACGGCACTTGGCTTAATTTTAAACACGAAGAAAATTTCCCATTCGGTAAAATGCGGGGAGCGTTCGGGCAAACCCGTTGAAATTATTGAACAAAAACAGATTTACATAAAAACCTTACCGTTCAAAAACTTCCTTTTGGAAGCAACAAAGGAACTGGAATTTACGCCATCGCACATGCAAGTTCGTCTTGAAAAATGGATTGAGGGGCTGAATCAAGACTGGTGTATTTCACGAAATCGCTTTTTTGGTATTGAAATTCCTTACTACACTTATGAATTTGAAGGTGAAAAATGCGAAATCATTTTCCCAAATGGTATTGAAAAATCGCCAGAAGTTTCACACATTCGCAAGGTTGATGGTGGATATTTGGCGAATTTCAAAGGCGTTGAAACCAAATTTGCGTTTCAATATGTTTTCGATACTTGGTTCACATCGTCTTTGACTCCTCAAATTGCGAAAAATTCCATTCAAAACCACGAACCGCTCAATCTTCGCCCACAAGCACATGAAATTATTCGAACTTGGACATTTTATACCCTCCTCAAATCCGTTTTGCACGCTTGTGAAGTTGAGGCAAACTCTGGAAAAATAATCGCCGAAATTGATGGCAAATCGTTCACAATTTCAACCGAAAAATTGGCAAAACAGCAATATTTACCTTGGAAACAAGTTGCACTTTCTGGCTGGTGTTTGGCAAGTGATAAGACGAAAATGAGTAAATCAAAAGGAAATGTTACCGACCCATTTTCCCTTATCCAAAAACACGGTGCAGACACCGTCCGCTTTTGGTGTTCGAATACTCCGCTTGGAACTGATTCAGCATACAGTGAAGACCGCCTTGAACTTGGGAAAAAATTCACGACAAAACTTTGGAATTGCCTTAAATTTGCCAAACAAAATGAAATTCCATCGCAAATTGATGTTTCGCAAATCACAAACGATGTCGATTTCTGGGTGATATCCGAATTGAAAAAAGCCGTTGCGGAATATAGGAAATATATGGAAAAAATGGACTATTTCCACGCACGCAAAACTGCGGACGACTTTTTTTGGAACATTTTCTGCGATAACTACCTTGAATTTATCAAAATTAGATACTATGGCACAAAAGCGTTTATTTACAAAGAAATTCAGCTTTCAAACGAGGAAATTTCCCACATTGAGCAAGGCAAAAATTCCGCAATTGCAACTGTTTGCACAATTTTGAAGGGAATTCTTGCGTTATATTCCCCATTTTGCCCGTTTGTTTGTGAAAAAGTTCACGAAATGATGTTTGGCGGTCAAAATTCAATCCACGCACAAGGGTTTTTGGTTGAAATGGAAGGCTTTCTTGCAACGGTTAAGGTAGTGGAAATCAACGCTGGAACTTGGATTGAAGCAGTTGAATTGTTCAGGAAATCCAAAACGGAAGGCACTCAATTTGTGGTTGATGATGCTATGAAGTCGCAACTTCCACTTGATGTTAAGCAGTATATTGGCGTGAAGTAGGGGTTTTGGGTGGTGTGCCTGTTCTGCTGTACTAGTACACTATAACAAAAATAAAAAAGAAAAAAAATATTTTTCCCAAAAACGAAAGAACTCTTATGGGAATTGACTTCTTTAATTTCTATCAAAAAGCGAGACTTCATTTTGTTATAGCACGCTATAACAAAAGCGGGTTTTTTGCGGGAGAAAAAAAGTTTTGGAGGCTGTTCTATGGGTTTTTTGTATTGGAAAAATTACTTCACTATATATAATTGGGGGCGTAGATTTATGGAAGCTAAAAACTTTCAAACCCCCCATTAAATAAAAAACTGCATTCCGGCAAGAATTCCTGTGGAATTTAGCGACGCAGTTTTTGCCGTTCCATCGGGATACGAAAGCGACCTTGTTGGGATGGAACTCATACGACCAAGAATATAAAACGAAGTTGTACGAGACAAAGCAAAATTCCCACCAAACAACATTGCGTATGAAAGCCCAAGAGTTCTTACCGTTGTTTCGTTGTAAAAATGCTGAAACAGACCAATTCCCCCTTCAAGACCAATAGTTCCGGCAAGGTTTGGAAATATTGGAATGTCAATAAATGTTCGAACCGTTGCCGTTCCGCTATGGTTTCTTATGTTGTTATATTGATCCGCAGTTTCCTCCGTGAAAGATAAAACCTCATATTGTCCACCATATTCAAGGCGAATGTATGGAAAAATATCTAGTGTTCTGCCAAGGTAAATTCCTGCTAGGCCTTTATAAATCTCGTTTTGTCCGCTAAATGTGTTTGATGTTCCGTCCTTTATAATATTCATAGTTGAACTTATAGGGTGACCAAGATTCACGGAAACATAATACTTTAATGGCTTTTCTGCGGCAATATTCACGCCAACAACATTCTTTATTTCATGCCCGTCGTTGTAAAATTTATTAAGAGGTTCCGATGTTATTGGCACATACTGCTCTTGCTTTGGCTGAGACTGTGAAGTGATTTCACTGGCCTCTTCAAAATCAACGGCTTGTGCATTTTTTTTAATAATTTTGTAAAGATGTGTTGACTTTCCCGATGGATCGTATGGGTATTGATCTGAAACATACCCAGATTCCGCCTGCGATGAATAGTTGTGTATTTTTTCGAAATCGAGCGCAAATGCAGCGAATGGCTTTGCAAGAAAAAGACAGAGTATTGTGCGTCTAATCATAAATGTTGTAAAGTAATGTTTGATATCGCAAAGTTTATAAGCGTGCAATTTTGTGCGAAGCGTTGCTGTGCTGCCAAAAGCGTAAGGTTCTTTCCGTGTTTGATATAAAGCAAGCTTGCTTCAAGAAATGCAAGACCAGTCGGGCAAGCGATGTTTATTTCCGTTAATTTGAACGATATGCCGTCTAGCAGAAAATCGCACCCGCAGATGAATTCCGTTTTCAAAAACTCAATTTCATTAAACAATGCTTGAAGTTGTGTAATTGCGTGCGTGAATGGAGTTTGAAGGTGTAATTCAAAAGCATCGGAAAAATTGAGGTTTGCATCGCATACCGGAACAATTCTTGCACCGTTGATTGTATTGTGAATTTTGCCAATTGGTTCGTATCGCTTAAACGCACCAAGGAACTTCCCATGGGAAAATATCACACGAATATCCCCAAATTCAGGGGTTTTCACAGCTTGCTGAATTAGGACGAGCTTTTGTTTTGATATTTGATATTTCGTAAATGCTTCGTCAATTTTGTGGAAATGCTCCACGGCTTTTGAATATTCATCAAAAACTCCAACGCCAATTCCGCCAAACAAATTAAAAGGCTTCACGCACACGGGTAGCGGCATTTTGCGAAGTTTGCTATCAATTTCTGCAACATTCGCAACATCGGTCAAATGCGAAATATCCACAATTGATGTCCTCATTGCAATGGAATTGTAATTTCCCTGCAATTTATTACAAAATTTTTCGGCAAGTGGGGAATATGTTGCGTAAAGTATTGCAATGTTTTCTTCGTTGTTTTGAAGAAGATATGGAATGACTTTATCCTTATAAAGGCAAATGTCTTCCATGTTTTGTGGAACATTTTGCGAAATTTGTGCCAATTTGTTAAATTCTGCAAGAAATTCGTGCGTTAGGGACTGCGGCATTACTCGTGATATTAACAGGGAAATATCGCTCACCTCATCAATTGGTGAAACGATGATTTTTCCCAAAAGCCTCTCATTTTCACCCATAGAAGGCGGAAGGTTTCGCACAATGTTTTGGTATTCCTGAAATATACACTTAACCGCAGCATTTTGCACTTCAAAGTTAATTGATTCAACAGCAAGAAATTTGCCATCAATTAAAAGCGATGGCGTTGAAATTACCACTTTGTATATATCTTCAAAAAAGTGGTTGATTATTGTGAAATCACCGGATCGCCCAAGATAAAAACCAAGTTCAACCCCCAATTCCAAAACATCGTTTTCAATAATAACAACAACGGTTTTTGTGGTAACTGTTTTTGTTGATGGCGTGGTTAAAGACCTAGTTAAAGACATATTGAAGCTTTAATTTGTGCAATTGTGTTGTTAAGATGTTGAAGGGTTGCATCGTTTCGGGCGGATTGTATGAAATATGAGCCAATAATTACACCATTTGCGTGTTTTGCAACAGTTGAGGCAACTTCTGGGGAGGAAACCCCAAACCCAACGAAAATTGGCAAAGTTGGTTGCATTTCGTGAATATAGTTTTCAATTCTTTGAACCATTGGAAGGGACTGCCCCGTTGTTCCAAGTGTTGAAACAAGGTATATAAACCCCCTTGCACGGGCTTGAATTTGCAAAAAGCGTTCCTTGTTTGTTAAGAACGAAACAATCTGTATCACGCAAATGTTCAAACTGTTTGCTTTTGTTTCAAATTGAAGAGATTCTTCGAGTGGTAAATCAACACAAATAATACCATCAACGCCAATTTGTGAGCATTTCTCCAAGAATGCCTCTTCACCGTATTGAAATATTATGTTGAAGTATCCCATTAGAATTATTGGAGTATTAGCATCGTTTTTGCGAAATGCTTCAACCAAGGCAAAGACATCTTCAAGCTTTGTGCCATTTTTTAAGGATTTCTGTGCAGAAATTTGAATTGTGCCGCCGTCTGCGGTTGGGTCGGAAAATGGGAAGCCAAGTTCAATGATATCAAGCCCTGATGCAACACCTTCGTGCAGAATTTTCAGCGTTTGCGATTGCGAAAATTCACCTGCCATGAAGTAGCCTACTAGTGATTTTTGTTTTTTTTCTGATAACTTTTTCGTTGTTTTTTCTATTCTGTTCATTTTATCATAAAACTATGCAATAACAAAAAAGAAAAAAATAATTATGCAAGTAAATTCAAACTTACAAATACTTCCGTGGTATAACTATCCCCTAATCACCTTCCTTCAATCATACATCAAGCCATCAATGAACATTTTTGAATTTGGAACTGGGTGTTCAACAATATTTTACGCGCAAAAACTTTGCAATGTTTTTGGAGTAGAATGCAACGCAGAATGGATTACAAAAGTTCAAGAACTTGCCACAAAACACAATCTTCACGAAAGAATTGCGGTGGAATTTTGTGCGAAGTCTCACGAAATGGCAAGGTACATCAACAATGTTGAAGCTTCAATCAAATTTGATGCAATCGTTGTTGATTCATACAACAGAATTGAATGCCTTATTGAAGCAAAAAAGCGTGGTGCCAAAATTATTATTCTGGATAACTCCGAGCGACCCAACCTTGAACCGGCACACGAAGTTATGCAAGGCTTTGATGTTTTAAAGTTCAAAGGCGTTGGACCAAACCGAAATGTGGAGAGTGAATCCCTAGTATTTCACAAAAACCTTGCTTTTTAATTAACTTTTTTCAACATTGACAAAAAAACATTGGCACGAATAATATGCGAATTATTTCCGGAAATTTAAAAGGCAGAACGCTTGATTTAACCTCAGCACAAATCAACAACGAGCACATGCGTCCCACAACAAGTTACACAAAGAATGTTTTGTTTAACCTGCTTTCGCAAAATAAAATTGTTCAAACTGAAATTGAAGGCTCCAAAGTTCTTGACTGCTTCTGCGGAACCGGTTCAATTGGTTTTGAATTTGCCTCCCGTGGGGCAAGGCTTGTTTCATTTGTTGATTCAGACCCTATCAACATTGCGCAAATTCATAAAAATGCGGAGAAACACAAAGTAAGTTACCTTGCCAGAATTGGCTTTTTTCCAAGGTGTAAAATTAAAGAACAGTTTGATATAATTTTTGTCGATCCTCCATATATCGCAGCACAATCGCAAGTGTTACGCACAATTGAAGCCTTAAAGGAAAATTCCCTGAACGAAGGCGGAATGATTATTCTTGAAATGGCAAATACCAAAAAAACGAACATTAAAGAAAACATTGCTAAAATTATGCCAATTGTGCTTGAATGGGAAATTAGTGATAAGACAACCCTGTTATTTTTGAAAAATACTCAAAACGAAGAACTTCCTTTATAATTTCATTGAAAAATAATTTTTATTGTTTTCATTGAAGTTTAAAGTAGTAAATTGCCGGTAATATATGCAGAATAATTCAAATTACAACCATTTTGAAGTTGAGAAATTATGCCAAGAAAAATGGGAGGATATCCAATCAAGCACCAATAATGGAAATGTGCAGTATCAAAAATATATTCTGGAAATGTTTCCGTATCCTTCGGGAAATCTTCACATGGGGCATGTTAGGAACTACACAATTGGCGATGTCATTACTCGCTTCAACAAACAAAACGGCGTAAGCGTTCTTCACCCAATTGGGTGGGATTCCTTTGGTCTGCCTGCTGAAAATGCTGCTATGGAATTTGGTCTTCACCCTAAAAACTGGACTCTTTCCAACATTGCCAATATGAAATCTCAATTTAAGGC
>CANCKZ010000032.1 GCA_947378695.1 Rickettsiales bacterium | reverse complement strand
GCAGATGTAATTGCACCAGTTGAAGCAATTACAACTGTTCCAGCTGTTGAAGAAGGCACAACTTTACCAAAGTTCAGCATTGTTGAAGAAGCAGATGAAATTTGCTTAATCACCTCCGCTTTTGCTGTTCCACCGATTGATTTATCTTGCAAAGTTCCAGCTGCTGCCCCTGTTGGAAGGGGGGCGATGTAATCTGTTGCTGTGTAACCACCAGTAGCAGTAGTATATGTTTCCGCAGAAGCAGGAGCATTGTGCAGAACTGTTGCAACACCGGCAGCGGAAAGTGCCACCATTACTTGCATTGTAACTTTTAGTTTATTTGAAGACATAAGCTTTTAAAAACAGTTGAAAAAATTCGTTAAAATTTTTGGTGCAATCACACAATTTATGCAATTACACCATTAAACCCACCACGCTTTTGGCGTGATGGGGTGGTGTTGTTGAAACGGTCAGTTTCTACACATAGGTTACGAAGAAATCGTATGTTCCTGTGTAAATTCCGGGTGCTTGGTTCGCACCAACATTCAGTGTTCCACCGTATGTTACAGCAACATCTCCGCTTGTAGGAATAACAGTTGGAATTGCGTTGTATGCAAATGTCAGACCCATGTTGTTAACACCATTCACAAGATTCACAGATGAAGGCTTATCAATTTGAATTGCTTGACCGGCGTTACCAGTGAAACTTAGTGTTGCATTTGTTGCACCAGAGTTTGGAATGTATCTTGTTCCACCGGCAGATGTAATTGCACCAGTTGAAGCAATTACAACTGTTCCAGCTGTTGAAGAAGGCACAACTTTACCAAAGTTCAGCATTGTTGAAGAAGCAGATGAAATTTGCTTAATAACTTCCGCTTTTGCTGTTCCACCGATTGATTTATCGTTGTTTGCAGCGTTGATGTAATCTGTTGGAGCATAACCACCAGTGGCAGTTGTATATGTTTCCGCAGAAGCAGGAGCATTGTGCAGAACCGTTGCAACACCGGCAGCAGAAAGTGCAACCGCAACTTGCATTGTAACTTTTAGTTTATTTGAAGACATAAAATCCAAAAAAAATTAATTTATTTCAAATATATAAAAATATCGTTTTGGGAAAGTCAAGTAATTTTTATAATTTGCTTTCTATTTCAAATACATATCCCACATTGGAATAGATAATGCTTGATTATTATCAAAAAGTGTTTATATGCGGTTAAATTATCAATTATAAGGGTTTTATGAAAGTTCGTTTTCCGCCAAGTCCAACTGGAATGCTTCACATTGGAAATGCAAGAGTTGCCGTTGTGAATTACTTATTTGCAAAGAAATATGGTGCGTTTTATGCTATGCGTTTTGATGACACCGATGTCGTTCGCTCCAAAGAGGAATTCAAGGAATCAATGCTTGAAGACCTTGCGTGGCTTGGAATTAAGTTTGATGCAGAACCGATTTATCAATCACAAAGAACGGAAAATTACCAACAAGCATTAAATGCACTTTTAAAAATTGGCAGGGTTTATGAATGTTTTGAAACAAAGGAAGAGCTTGAATTGAAGAAAAAGGTTCAAACTTCTCGCAATTTGCCTTTGATATACGACCGCACGGCGTTGAAAACTACCCCAGAACAACGCACGCAATTTCTTGCCGAAGGAAGAATTCCTTATTACAGATTCCTAATTAAACACGAAGAAACAACTTGGGAAGATGGCGTTCAAGGAACGATTTCGTTTCAAGGAAGGGATATTACCGACCCCATCATTACAAGAACCGATGGTTCGTTTATGTACTCGTTCTGTTCAATTGTTGATGATTACACAACCGATGTTTCGCATATAATTCGCGGAGCAGACCACATTACAAACACTGCGGTTCAAAAACAAATGTTTGAAGCATTAAACGATGCGAATGGGACTCAAAGGGCGATAAAATTCCTTCATTTGCCACTTTTCCAAGCAAAGACTGGGAAAATTTCAAAAAGAGTCGGTGGTTTTGGTATTCGTGAACTTGCTGCTCAAGGTTTTGAAAAAAAGGCGATAATAAACTTCCTTGCGTCCATCGGGAAATCAACATTTAGCGATGATATTCACACAATTGATGAAATTATTAATGGGTTTGATATTGAAAGTTTTTCACGGTCGGAAGTTACATTTGACACAACGGTTTTAGAAAACTTCAACCTAAGATGCCTTGCGTCATATTCCTTCAATGAAATCAGCGAAAGGCTTACAGAAATTCCAAGTGAATTTGCGATTGAATTTTTTGATGACTTCAAACAGAACATTGAAAAACTTGACGACATTAAAGACTGGTGGAAGGTTGCTTCTGCAAAGGGGTTTTATCTTGAACAATTAACGCCAGAGCAAAAGGTTTTGTTTGAACGGTTTGTCGAAATTCTGAACCAAAACACTGCAATTGATTGGAGCGAAAAATGGAAAACCGCAATGGAATTGTTGAAGGTTGAATTTCCGCATTTTAAGGGTAAAGAATTGTTTATGCCGCTTCGAATTGGGTTTTCAGGCTTGGAACATGGGGTGGATCTTAAAACTCTTGCTAAGTGGAAAATGAAGTTTTAATTTAGGGTTTGCGGGGGGTGGCTTGCCCATTCACACCCCCACTTTTTTGCTCCGTTGTATCACTGTACTAGTACACTATAACAAAAATACAAAATAAAAAAAATATTTTTTCCAAAAACGAACAAACCCTTATGCGGATTGACTTCTTTAATTTTCCTTAAAAAATGGACATCACTTTTGTTATAGCACACTATAACAAAAACACACTTTTTGCGGGTTTTTTGACAGGAAAAAATAAAAAATCAGTTTTTTAATAGGGTTGAAAGTGGTGAAAAAAAGTTGCTCATTATATATAATGTATCGATGGATTTGTGGAAGCCAAAAGTTACGCATTTGTTGACAATTTGTTTGTATTATTGCAGCGTTTATTTTGCCATACCCTTTGTTTGCATCGTTGCAATGTGAACGCTAGATGTTATTTTTGTCGCACCTGACAATTCTATTTTTGTTGCAACACCCTGTCGTTTTGCCTCACTACTTGCCATTCGAACTTCAAATATCTTGTTTTTATTAATAGCAATCATCGCCACACCAAGACCGCCATCCATCAACTTATTCACGATATCTTTGGTGTGATTTGTATCAAACTTTGGCTTAAATTCATTAATTGCATGAGTGGTGTCTTTGTGTAATTCAAGCTGTTGATGTTTGTGAAAGTCCTCCACAACTTCACGAATTGTCGTAAAGGTTTTTACAAAGTCTTTGCTATACTCATTTGACTGCTCCTGAATGCCATCAGCAATTTTTTCAAATTCATTCAATAGCTTTTCTCCGTCAATGTTTCCTTTTGCATCTGCTATGTTTGCATTTTTTATAGCCTCTTTCATGGCACTCTCAATAAGTTTTTCTGCTGTATTGAAAACATACATTGCATCATTTATCATCAATGTTGTGTTCTCTGCATTCACAGTCTTTTGATTCTGAACTTCACTTTCTTTTGCAAAAACAACCTGTTCGCGCATTTTTTCTATCGCTTTTTGAATTGCAGCAGCAAGTTCCGTTGCCGAAAGATTTGCAAGATTGCCACCAAAGCTTTCCACCACCCTTCGAATTGCAACAGAAAGTTGGTATGATGATAGCGCTGGTTCTCCCCTTGCTCTTGACACTTCCTTTATTGCAACAATGATATCGGCAATGCTTATCGACTTTTCCACATTTGCCGCCTTGTCATCACGCTTATCGCCATCAAGCTCACGGTTTTCGGTGCGATTCACTTGCAATTCGCTAACCAACTCGTTAGGTTGTTCTATTGTTGGAGCAAGTTGCTCTTTAATTGTATCGAGTGCCTCATTAGATGGTTCTTCATTTTTTTCATACGCCAAAATTACATCAAGTATGGCCTTTTGAATGGATGCCTTTAAGAGGTCTTGCTGGATTTTGTTAATTTCTACTAAGGAATCCTCGCGATTGTTCCTTATTTTTTCCGCCTCAACACTTAGTGCATCACCTAAGGCTTGCTTGTCAGGATTTCCCTGCATACTTGTAATTACAATTAATCAATGTTTAATTGCGTAAATAGGAATTGTCAATGAATAATTGGCGTGCTATTGTTTTCAAAATTGAAGCACTTGCAAACCTTCTTACACCACGCAAAAACAAAATTCAAGGGAAAATCGGTGGAGGGGAAAACAGTGGGGAAGCTATTTAGCAATAATTCCTTGCAGGCGGTTTTGAAATTTCGGTCAAATTTCTCCCTTTCCGCCTCTCGTCGTTCATCATTTGCACCAAGCCACGCGTAGCAAAAATATATAATCAAGACAATAACGGCAAGTAATCCAAGCATACTACAAAATTCAATTCACAAGCTCAAAACCACGCAAACATAAAATTCAAGGGAAAATCGTGGGAGGGAAAATAAATTATCATTGGTTAAAATTCTTCTTGACATTTCCACATTTTATTTTTGATGTGAAATACATGTATGGCGGGCGTAGCTCAGTTGGTAGAGTAGTAGTTTGTGGATCTATTGGTCGCGGGTTCAAGCCCCGTCGCTCGCCCCATGAAATAATTTTTAAAATGAGGAAAAAATGAGAGAAACCCCAAACAATCTTCACAGCAAGTCATTCGTGTGGGCTGGTTTGATTGGTGGCATTACACTTATTATGACCGCTTTTTTTATTGTGGTAACATTTGTTTCCTATACTCCCGTCGATGTCTATTCCAGCGAACTTGACATGATTTTTAACCAAGGCGGAAGGTTTGGTTCTGGCATTGCACACTTTTTCTTACAATACTTCGGTCTGTCTGCGTGTTTAATCCCGTTTTTCATGTTCACATGGGGCATTATTTTGTTCTATAAACACACAATTGTGAACATTGCAACAAAAATTACATTCGCCATTTTAAGCGTAATTTTTTCCGCATTTTTACTGGCACATTTGCACAATATTGAAAACATGTTCTCGTTTTTGATAGGTGGATATTGCGGGTATATGCTGAATTCTGTAATATCGGAAACCATATTTTTCTTCCCGATATACATAATAATCGCAGGCATAACCCCATTCATAATACTTTCATCTTCCGGCATTCACACATTTGACATTCCAAGCAAGGTTGTGAAAATTTTCACCGCAGTCTTCGCACAATTTCAAGCCGAAGCACCAAAACCCGCAACAGAAGAAGAACCACTGTTTCGCTCCGTCACAAAGGAACAGGCTCGCCAAATTCGAAGCCAAAACATCAACGAGGTTCGAACATCTGCAATGGTTTCAAACGCAAAAGTTCCAACAACAAAATTGAACGACCTTCTTGACGAAAGACCAGCTCCAAACAGAGAGACCCGCCAAGAAATGACGATTAAAAAAGTCGTTCCACTGCGAAACAAAGACTACATTCCCCCAGAAATCAGTTTCCTTGCACAAAATTCCGCGGAAAACAGCAAAAAAAATGCCGAAAGCAACAGGCAGGCACAATCAATGCAAGCAAAATTAACACAAGTTTTGATAGACTTTGGCATTGAGGGAGAAATTGTGTCCTATTCTGTTGGTCCTGTTATTACAATGTTTGAATTTGAACCAAAGGCAGGCATTCGTTCTTCAAGAATCATCGGGCTTTCCGAAGATATCGCCCGTTCATTAAAGGCAAAATCGGCAAGAATTAGTATTATCCCTGATAAATCCTCCCTAGCAATTGAAATTCCAAATGTTGAAAGGGAGATTGTTTATTTCCGTGAATTGATTGAATCGGAAAGTTATAACGATTCCAAGCACGCCCTTCCCCTTTGTTTAGGCAAGGATATTTCCGGCAAACCTATTATTGTTGACCTTTCCAAAATGCCCCACTTGCTAGTCGCAGGAACAACAGGCTCCGGGAAATCAATTGGGATAAACTCAATGATTATGTCAATCCTTTACAAGCTTTCACCAGACGAATGCAAGCTGATTATGATTGACCCAAAAATGCTGGAACTTTCAGTTTATGAGGGTATTCCTCACTTGATGACTCCCGTTGTAACTGACCCTGAAAAGGCAGCGTTGACCCTTCAATGGGTGACAAAAGAAATGGAGAAACGCTATAAATCAATGGCAAAAATTGGCGTAAGAAACATTTTCAACTACAATTCACACATCGAAGAAAACCAGAACTTGAACAGAATGGAATCGCAAGGAGCAGAAAGTTTTGATGCCAAACATTCCAGCGAAGATGATTCATCGCAAGGGAAAAAGCTGCCGTATATTATTGTTATTGTGGACGAAATGGCAGACCTTATGCTTACCGCAGGCAAAACAGTTGAAGCTTCAATTCAACGCCTTGCACAAATGGCACGAGCAGCCGGAATTCATATTATTATGGCAACGCAAAGACCATCAGTTGATGTAATAACTGGCATCATCAAGGCGAACTTTCCAACAAGGATCTCGTTTCAGGTGACATCAAAAATTGATAGTCGAACAATTTTGGGGTATCAAGGTGCGGAAAGCCTTCTTGGCAAGGGTGATATGCTTTACATGCCAACTGGGAGCAAAACCTATCGTGTTCATGGACCTTTCGTTGATGATAAAGAGGTTGGCAAAGTGGTTCAATATTTGAAGCAGAACTATCCGAATCGTGACCCGAACTATGGCAGGATTAACCTTGAAATTGAGAAAACGATGAAATCTGACGATGAAGATTTAGGCGAAGACGAAGGCGATATCTACAAACAAGCAGTCGCAATTGTTCGTGAAGAACGCAAGGCATCAATAAGCTATCTTCAACGCAGACTAAGGATTGGCTACAACAAGGCAGCAAATTTCATTGAACAAATGGAAATGGACGGCATCGTTTCATCGCAGGATCACACCGGTAAAAGGGTTGTGATTGAGTAGGCTTGCTCGACCGCTTTGGTGACTTTGGCACTTGGATTTGTGCAAAAGTCCCACACTTTTTTCACCGCCCTCACATTTTCACGCCTACATCACAAACCTCCTCCACCGATGTGTGGAAAATTGCCATCACAAACGCAAAACTTTGCGAAAAAGCGTAATTTTTATGGAGTTCTGCGGCGGTGTTTGAGGCTTTTGCGTTAACAGTGCGAGCCTACCACACCTCACAAACCTCCACCACCGCAGAATGTATGGTGAATTTTTGTCCATACAAAATGGATTTTTGCCCCACCGCAGAACCAAACTTAACCTCATAAACTTTCAAAACTGCAATATATATGGTGAATTTTCCTCCACAAAATCCCAGACTTCCGCCGCCAACCACCGCAAGACCACCCGCCGCACGCATTCCTCCCAAAATTTACCCTTCGGGGGCGGTTGCGAAATTTTCGGCGGATACTCCTCCGCTTTGCTGCGTCATATCCCACAAAAACTTCGCCTTCTGGTGTGGGTTTCACTCCACTTTTTCTGCCCATTTC
>CANCKZ010000031.1 GCA_947378695.1 Rickettsiales bacterium | reverse complement strand
ATGGCACAACATGTTTTAATTCATTTGCGTTACTGCTGGCTTTAAGAATATCTTCAATTGCGACCGACTCTTGCTCTTCATCAAGCATATACATTGAAAGGTTCACTGCGGAATTCATGAGCTCTCGATTTATCGTTTCCAAGCCGGATTGCCTGCGTAAAATTACCCTGCGGTTTTCGTCAAGAATAATTTTTGCCTTCTCCCCTTTGGAAACTTGAAATTCAAGCGATGCCTTTCTTTCTATTGCAACATCAAGCATTTGCTTGTGAAGATTGAGGATTTTCTGTGCGTAGAAATATTTCCAAAACGCTTTTCTGGCATCTGCGATAACCTGCTGCTCCATTAATTTAGAAGCATACCGTGAAATATCGACATCAATATTGGCAATTTTTCGCATAGCAGCTTGCTCGTTTATCAAAAAACCACGCAGAAGTGAAAATTCAAAGCCAAAAATTACACGCCCATCGCTTTTTGTGCTGAAATATTGGTTAAGCTCGGGATATTGCCCGCCGGAAGATTTGGTGTATCCTGTGTAAATTTTTCCATTTGCAAGTGGAAGGGGTTTTGTAACTTTGCTTTCAAAATATCCCCTGCCATCGTAATATCCCGATGCAAACTGCCGATATCCAGCATCAAGTTTTGAATCAAATTCACCTTCCGCTTCTTGAAGTTTTGCCTGTGCTGTGCGAATTTTTTCTTCGTTTATGAAAATTTTTGGGTGATTTTTCCGTGCAGAATCAACAACGAATTCCTCCGTTAGGGTATCGTATGCAAAGCATTTCACACCAAATAACATTGCAAGAAATATCGCCCTCATTGCTTTTCTTTTAACAAAAATTCATCGGGTTTAATTGGAAAGCTGTTCATTTGCCTCCAAATTTCATATCCAATCGAAACCTTGTTCATGCTAATCCAACCTTTGATGTTTGTGCCTTGTTTTATGTGATTCATTTCCGGCCATGGGTCTTGGGTTGGGTCTGGAACTAATATTACACGAAATTTCCCATTTGCAGACATAGCCTGTTCAATAATTGCAACTTTTGCACCAAATGTTCCAAGAGATGTCGACGGCCAACCGGAAACCCTTAATGCTGGCCAGCCCTCAATTTGAATTCGTGCTTTTCTGCCAATGTGTATAAGGGAAATATCGTTTGGACTTACAAACATTTCAACAGATGGCTGTTTAATTATTGGCACAAATGTTGCAATAACTTCACCAACATAGACATAACTTGAACTTGCCTTAGATTTCGCCTGCATAATGAAACCATCGTGCGGTGCAACAATTACCTGTGCTTGCTGCCGTGAAAGCTTGACATCAGACTGAATTAACTTTGCTTGAATTTCACTTTCGTAGCCAATCAATTTTTGATACTCAATCGTAACTTTTTCAAGCTCTTTTTTTGAAGATAACCCTTGTTCATAAAGCGTTTTTTGACGGTCATAGTTCAACTTCCCAGTTAAACTTGCATTTTTTGCACTTGCATATTGTGCTTTTATTGAATCAAGTTCGAAGTTGAGTTTTTCTACTAACGATGGATCGTTATCAATAATTTCGGCAATTTTTTCGCCTTTTTTCATAAACTGCCCATCGTTTATATACCACTTTGCAACCCTTCCACTTACAAGGGAAGTGATATCTTGAATTCGCTCTTCCTGATTAAACGCCACAATTTTACCAGTTCCAGCCGATGTTTGCCACCAAGGAATAAATGCCATTCCAACAATCACGCACAGAATGAAGGCGATAATTATGCGAAGAAGTTTCGCGTAAAATTTTGGTATAGCAACTTTTTTCAGTGAATTAAACTGGGAAAAATCGCTTTTGACATTCTTATTCACAATATGCGTTAGGAAATTCAATTTATGCGAAGCATTGAGGAGTTCATAAAGCGTTTTGAGGTTTTTTGCAAACTCCCCCAAGTTCATGAATATTAAAGAGAATATAATTTCCGAGGCAAGAAACTGCGGAATTGTCAGAAATCCACGCAAGGTTAGAACGCTGCAAAGTGTAAGGAAAATGGCATTTGCAATGGCGTATAATGTGAAGAATATTATATTTTGCTTCAAAATAATGGAGGCATATTTCCCTTTTTTGTTGGTGTATTCAAACAGAAGTTTATCAACTGTTGCAATTCTGTTTTCTGTTGTGGAATGTAGTGCGTTGCCGATTTTGTATCGTGAATCGAATTCTTTTTTGCATAAAATTAACGAGCGAAGGAAGTATCGCTTGAAAATGGAAAATATTATTATGATAAGTGCAATGTTGAATATTAGGAAGGATATGTGGTAGAATGCTGTCAGAATTAAACCGATGAATATTTGCTGAATTAAAAGCGATGTTGAGAAAAGAAAATTTCCAACGGACTTAATAATGTTTTCAATTTCAGCATAAGATTGCACTGAATCAACATAATTCTTCTGCCCTTTTTCAGAATCCTCAATTGGATTCAACGCCATAAGTGCAACGGTGTTTATGAAAAAGCGTTTCTCAAAATATGCAAAGGCGATAACTTGAACAACTTTCAAAACGCCGTAGAATACCAAAAATGCAAGAAGGCATAAAATTATGACAACAACCGGAAAAATTGAAGCATTGGCAGAAATTTGACTTGCAATATATTGTATTGACAAAGGCAAGAAAAGGTTAAACGCACTGGCAATTATTCCATAAACAAGGATTATCCCCATCAATGGTTTTTCCCTACGCAATAATGCAAGGCAGACTGCGGAAAAATCTCTCACAGAAAGGTTTCTATCTATCATAGTAACGACCTATTATGTTCAACATAAAAATACGGTTGAGATATACATTATAAATGTCAATATCAAACTTCTTAATAATATGTCAATTCCTTTGCCTTGCCTTTGAAAATGCGATATGTGAAGAATGTGTAGCAAAGAATTACCGGCACAACGATTATTGCTCCAACAAAAATGATTAGCAAAGATTCCAGCGAACTTTGCCTGTAAAAAATGGAGTTGTCAAGAAGAATTTTCACGCCATTTTCCGCTTGGTGTATCACTGTACTAGTACAGTATAACAAAAATAAAAAAGAAAAAAAATTTTTTTTTTTAAACCAAAAACGAAAAAACCCTTATAGGAATTGACTTCTTTATTTTGCGTGAAAATGACGATCATCACTTTTGTTATAGCGTGCTATAACAAAAATGCACTTTTTGCACACTTTTTGGAGGAAAAAAAATAAAAAATCGGTTTTTAGTGACTAAGAAATCTGTTGTTTGGTAGCGGTTGAAAAAAGTTTATTATGTATATTACAACATAGTGAATGTGGAAGCTTAAAAAAATTTACCAAACATTTTCCACAATTTTTTTATTATTAACAAATGATAATATTGTTTATAAAATAATGCTTGGTGTATATCAAATGTATGGTGCAAATTTATGCCGTCATTTTTTGGTAGATATTAAGCGATGATTAATTGTTTGGGTTATTTAACATATTTAAAAAAAATATGATTCCATTGTTCCATCGTGCAAATATGCTTGAAGTGCAACTTGTTTCAGATGTCAACCTTCAAAATATTCAACCCTTATTATAAAAACTCAATGATAAATGTAGTTATTCCAATGGCGGGAAATGGTTCTCGCTTCAAAACAGCAGGATACACCGACCCAAAGCCATTTATTGATGTGAACGGCGTTCCAATGATTGAAGCGGTTATGAAAAACATTGGCATAAAAGCCAATTACTACCTCATTGCAAAGCTGGAGGACTTACAGAACTATACCCAAAACTGTTGAGCGTATAAAATCGCAATATAATGCGGAGTTTATCCCACTTGAAAGCAATTTCACAACGGAAGGTGCCACTTGCACAATACTTCACGCACGCAAATATATCAATAACGAAACGCCTTTGCTGTTTGCAAATTCAGACCAAATCGTCAATTGCAATATACAAGATTTCATCAACGATATGCTTGCAAAACAACTTGATGCTTCAATATTAACATTTCACGATTATGAAAATAATCCAAAGTGGTCCTTTGCACAAAGTGATGAAAACGGACTTGTAGTTCGTGTTGCCGAAAAAGTTGTGATTTCAAACAAAGCAACAGTTGGAATTTACCTGTTTAAACACGGCAGTATTTTCTGTGATGGTGCTGTTGATATGATTGCCAGAAACGACAGATTCAACAACGAATTTTATGTTTGCCCAGCTTATAATTACATAATTAAAAACGGACACAAAGTTGGAACATTTGAAATTCCGGCATCGGCAATGCACGGCATTGGAGTACCGGAAGATCTTGAAAAGTTCTTGGCTTTGAAACGGTAATCAAAGACCAATCTTGTCGTTTTGGATATAGTTATAATTTCTGTCGGCAAGGCACTCTTGCGATTTTTTTCCGTAACTAAATTCGTTCAAAACCGTTTGGCAGTATTCACGAAATAAAAATGCTGTTGTCATGTTTTCCATTGTTGCACCAATTTTTTGATTCATTATGTGATACAAAAACAACATTTCAGGGTTTGTTCCAAGTTTATCCTCCATTATGTATTTTTTCATATTGGAATAAACCGAACACGCCAAATCCATATTGTGGGAATTTCCAACTGTGATAAAATCGTTGAAATAATGTTCGCCGCTTGGCAGGTGAATTCCTTTTTCGATGTTATAAAACGGCACCATAAATGATGCGTCAATATATCTTCTTCCAGATGGTGAAACGTGGTTGAAAGCGTTGTAATACACCGTGTTTGAAAGTTGTGCGTCTTCCACAACGCCTTGCAAATTAAATGTTTCAATGAAGGCGAGGTCTCCACGAAGGCGAATGACTATATCATATTTAAAGCCGTTTTCTTCTTCGTATTGTTTTTTTAATTCGTTACATTTTTCTATGTGATAATAAAACGAAGCAACTCTTCTTGGGTCACGATCGTCCCATGTAAGCTTATCTTTCAGCCATTCTTCGTTGAAAATTGATTCGTCATATTCCCAAATTTTGTGTTTTTTAATGCGTTCTTGCGGGTAGTATTTGCAAAGCGTTTCAAATGTAACTTCATCACTTTTTCTGTCTTCGTTTGAAACAACTTGATGGAATTTATCTTTCACAACCTCCCAGCTAACACCAGATTTGCTTGGCGTGTAAATAAATAAATCGGCATTGAGTGGTTCAAGCACATTTTTGCAAAAAGATTCCGCCGTTTTTTGATATGTCCGCAAATATCCCGACATGCAAACGGCAATTTTCAGCCCACTGCAATCAAAAGCCTTTCTTTGCCTTGTTTCAAATGGAGAATTGAAACTATGACCACGAGATTTCAAATACTCAATCGCTTTTTTTTGGTGTGCATCATTAAAAACATCATTTGCACAGGACTTTTGCGAAACATTTGCAACAATATCTGCCATAAGGTTCAAGTTTTTGCGTTTTTTTAATGCTTTTAAAACTCGCCTTGCAATGTGCCGTATAATCATATTTTCCCTGAATGAATTTGCTTAATTTATTGAAAATAAAACGCATTGTTTGGAAATTGTCAAATGAAATTTTTAATAAAACACCAGAAGTTTAGGGGTTAAACAGAGCAAGTGCGTTTGTATCATTGGAGTTTGCATCAATAGAGTTATTTTCAACAACATTGTGAAACCGTGGAAATTCGTGTGATAATTTTTCACACAAGAAAAATGGTGGGTGACTAGGGATTCGAACCCCAGACCTATTCTTTGTAAGAGAATTGCTCTAACCAGCTGAGCTAGTCACCCATTTCACTTCATCAATCACGATTGTTTTTGAAATGTCAAGCATTTTTTTTGAAAAAAAATATTGTTTGATAATTAAATTTATATAAATTATGGTGGTGAAGTTATAATTTCAACAACCAATCAGTAAGTCAATAAGTAAGTCAATGAGCACACCAACAAATCAGACAACACAAAAACCAATAATCGCGATTGATGTTACACTTATTGTTCACGGCGAATTTGGTGGCATAACAAATGTTACAAAGAAAGTTCACGAAGCATTCCATAACGATTCCAGATTTCAAACAATAAACGCTTTTTTTGACCATACAAGCCAAAAATATTATGCAATACGATGTATCAACCGTTAAGTTCACGCACAAGCAATTTCTGCCAAATTTGCATTTTTTTGTGCGAATTCTTGATATGCTTTTGTATGTTTTTTCCAGTAAATTTCCCAAAAAAAAAGCGGTTAGAAATTATACCTATGCACGATTACTTGAAAAAGATTTGTGGAAGCCTCTTATAAAAATTTTTCATTTTATTGTTGGGCACGGGAAAAATGCCAATGCAATTGCGGCAGAAAAAGCTTCACGTAATGTTGCTCTTAAAAAATATGTTAAATGCGTTGATGCAAAGCCGCTGGATTTTTCCAAAATTGATTGTTTTTTTCATTCGGGCATTCCTCGCACTGAATTTCCATTCATTCAACAACAAAAGGTAAGGCACGGCTTCAAATTAGGCGTGATAATTCATGATATCATTGCCATTAGAAACGCCTCAGTTTTTAACAAAAGATTAGCACAAGAATTTCAGCAATATCTTCCACAAGTTTTGAAATTTGCAGATTTCATCGTGACTGATTCAAAATTTGTGAAACAAGATTTAACAAGCTACATAAACGAAATTGGTGCGAAGTTTCCCGCTGAAAGAATTACTCCCGTGCAACTAGCAACAGATTCAACACCAAATATCGACACACAAACAACAGTGGAAATTCTTGAAAAATATAACATTAATGCGGGGAAATATGCAATTATTCTTTGCACTGTTGAACCACGCAAAAGCCACAGACTTCTTCTTGATGTTTGGTCAAAAATTGCAGCGGAAAACCCTGAATCGTTAATCCCCCTTGTTGTTGTGGGTGGAAAAGGCTGGATGACGGAAAGCATTCAAGAAGAAATGGCAACCTTGAATTACATTATTCGCCCACCATTTGTTCAAGATGAAGAGAAAATGGTTCTTCTGAAAAACGCAAGGTTTTCGCTGTTTCCTTCAATTGCGGAGGGCTGGGGAATGCCAATAACGGAGTCTCTTGAAGTTGGAACGCCGGTTATTTCCTCGGATAATTCATCAATGCCGGAAGCCGGACAAGGCGTTTGTGAGATGATTAACTGTGCAGATTTTGACAAATGGTATGCAACAATTTTGAAATATATTCAAAACGACGAGGTTATCGCCAATAAACGCACTGAAATTTCACAGACAAAACTTCGTACATGGAAGGACTTCTCTCACGAACTTTGCGATGTTGTGGCAAGTGAGGTAAAGGCTTGAAATCAAGATCTGATTGTGGTTATAGTTGCTTCACTGTTTCGTATAAAAACTTTGAAGCATCATTCCACGATGTAACCTTCGCTTTTGATACACCATCGTTAATTGCTTGAAGCATTTCAGGATTGTTGAGGTGGTAATCAAGCTTG
>CANCKZ010000030.1 GCA_947378695.1 Rickettsiales bacterium | reverse complement strand
CAATTTTTGTAACGGCTATGAATATTTTCAAGGCGGAATCTTTGGATATTTTACTTGGTTCAAACTTGATTATTGGCGGAGTGTTTGGTTCGTTTATTGGTGGCATTATTGCAAAGAAGCTCAAATTTGATTCGATGAATTTTTTGCTTGCAATATTAATTCTTTCGGTTTCCATTTTCTTTGCATTTAACCTTTTAAAAACACCCACTGAACACGAAATGTTCACGCTGGAGTTCACATCTCAACAATAACACAAAGTGAACTATGAAGCGTTATGTTTTTGAAAACGGAAAACTACATTTGGAAACCGTTCAAATGCCTGAATTAAAAAAATCATTCGTCTCAATTCAAAACATTGCTGTTGGTGTGAATTATCTTGATAAAGAATCCCTGAAAAATGAGGACTTCATAAGCGGGAAAAAACATCTTGGGTTTGAGGGCGTAGGCGTTGTAAGAACATCGCACCCATCTTGCACAAGAAAATGGGCAGAAGGACAAAGAGTCTGCTATGCAACATCTTATGGAATTGGAGCTTTCGCAGAAGAAGTTCATATTCACGAAGACTTCCTAATAATGATACCAGACGATATCTCAAACGAACAAGCAGCAACGGTTTTTAAAGGACTCACCGCCCACATGCTACTTTTCCGCGCATACAACATTCGCAAAAGCGATACAATTGGCTTAACATCTCCAACATCTGGCGTTGGTGCTTATGTTGCACAATGGGCGGCAAGTGTTGGTGTTAAAGTTGTTGGCTTAATAATGAACGAAGCTCATAAATCAATTGCAATACAAAATGGGTGCGAATCTGTTTTTGCATATAAAGAAGCGGAAAATTTTATATCCCACGTAAAAAAAATTTCACGAGGCGAACTCGGTTGCAATGTTTTTTACGATTCCCTCGGTGCAAAAGCCTACCCCGTTGGCATTAAATCGCTTTCACCATTTGGAACATATATGAACTTTGGAAATCTTACGGGCGAAATTGAGAAAATTCTACCCAAACACTTACAAAGAAAGGCATTATTCTTCACAACTCCATCGGTTTTTTATTCCAAAGCAAACAATGCGGAACTTGTTTTAACGGGTGCAATGGTGTTTGATGAAATTCGTGCCGGCAACCTTCGCCCAAGCATTAAAACATATAAAATGAAGGATCTTGGGCACGCACTTCAAGATACTGGCAAAATTGCAGGAAATAAAGTTGTCATTTTATAGAAAATTAAAATAAATGAATTTTTTTATCAAAAAAAACTTGACATATTAAATTTATTGTTTTTTTAAAAATCAATGTTGGGGCGTAGCCAAGTGGTAAGGCAACGGTTTTTGGTGTCGTCATCGTAGGTTCGAATCCTCCCGCCCCAGCCAAAAAAAATTTAATATACGAAATATGGCAAAAAAAGGCGGAGTAGTCAACATTAAACTTGTTAGCACCGGTAAAAAAGAAAATGGAGATTCAACAGGATACTTCTATGTAATCCAAAAAAATACTCGTAACATTACAATTAAAATGGAATTTAGGAAATACGACCCTATCATCCGTCAACATGTTATATTCAAGGAACAAAAACTTGTCTACAAAGCATGAAGTACAAACGCGTACTTTATAAAATATCTGGTGAAGCCCTTATGGGGGACGGTTCATCGGGTTCTTACGATATCAACACAATGAAATCCATTGCAAATGACATTAAAAATGTTCATTCAATGGGCGTTGAACTTTGCCTTGTTGTTGGCGGTGGGAATATCTACCGTGGAATTTATGGCGAAAAAATTGGCATGGAACGCTCCGTTGCCGATTACATGGGAATGCTTGCAACCGTTATGAACGCAATTGCTCTGCAAAATGTCCTTGAAAATCTTGGCGTTGAAGCACGAGTTCAATCCGCACTTCCAATATCTTCCGTTTGCGAACCTTACATTCGCAGAAAAGCAATTCGCCATCTTGAAAAGGGTCGTGTTGTAATTTGTGCCGCTGGAACAGGAAATCCGTTTTTCACAACAGATACCGCCGCAATTTTGCGTGCAATGGAACTTAAATGCGAATGCTTAATCAAAGGCACAAGCGTTGATGGAATATATTCCGCAGATCCCAAAACATCACCAGATGCAGAACGCTTCGAACACATAACATATCAAGATTTGATAGAAAAAAACCTGAAAGTAATGGATATGTCTGCCGTCACCCTTGCACGAGACAACAACATGCTCATAAAAGTTTTCTCCATCAAGCAAGAGAACGCACTGTCAAACATTCTTCACGGCAAAACACCTTACACCCTCGTTTCCGAAATGCCAAGATAACCGCACAATACTCGCAAAGCTTGCTGCAATGAAGCATTTTTATAAGGAGACTTCTCATTATGAACTAAAAAATTCAGAAAAAAATGGCGATCTTCACATAAAAATCGCCAACTTTATCAAGCATTGCTAGATTTTCTCAATTGAAATGCACTCGCATTCTGGCAGCATTTTCTTTGCGATATTTGTCAAAACCGCCTTTGCACCAATTTCAATGATTTTCTCCACGCCTTGTGATTTTGCGAAATACATGGTTTCTCTCCAACGAACATTTCCGTGAACCTGTGCAATTAGAAGGTCTTTGATTGTTTCAGGGTCGTTTTCAGGCTGTGCCGTAATGTTGGCAATTATTGATGGTTTTGGCACGGAGACATTCAAGTTTCTTATTTCAACTGCAAGGTTTTTTGCCGCAGCTTCCATAAATGGCGAGTGAAATGGACCAGAAACCGGCAGTTTTATCACCCGTTTAATGCCAAGTTCTTTTGAGTGCAAAATCGCCCTATCAATCGCTTCAACCGAGCCGCTAATTACAACTTGATCGTCCGAATTATCATTCGCAATAACCAAAACATCGGTTTGGCGAGCCTCCATTATTAAGCGTTCAACCGTTTCAATGTTTGAACCAAGAACAGCAGCCATTGAGCCTTTACCATCTGGACAGGATTCTAGCATAAATTTTCCACGCAATTTCAAAATTCTTGCGGTATCAGAAAGTGTAGCGGCACCGGCGGCACACAATGCGGAATACTCCCCTAGCGAATGCCCTGCAAGAAATGCCATTTTGGAAATATCAAGACCTTGCTCCTGTTGAAGGACTCTTAAAATTGCCATTGATGTTACCATTAGTGCGGGCTGTGTGTTTGATGTAATTTTGAGTTCCTCTTCTGGTCCTTCAAAAATAATTTTCGAAAGTTTAAAATCTAACGCCTCATCAACTTCTTCAAATGTTTGTCTGGCAACTGCGAAGTTATCATAAACCTCTTTTCCCATTCCAACATATTGAGACCCCTGTCCGGGAAATATTAGCATCGTCTTTTTTTCCATTTTCTAATGTAATAATTACTTTCGTTGTGTAGAGCAAGAAACTGCGGTGAAATATTTTGCAAGGATTTTTCTGCGAAATGATAAAATAATTCTTGACTTTGGATTTGCTAAAATTTATTGCTTCTCATACAAAGTATGAATGTGTAAGCAATGCCCAACATTAAATATCTAGATAAAGTATTCCTTGCACAAACAACGGAAGAGTTTGCGAAAAAAATTCGCAATGGAGATATCGCACTACAACACGATAAAGAGCACAACGATAAATACTTTGAGATAGTATTTAAGGCGTATTTGGACAAAATGAAAAAGGAGTATCATAAAGACTTCATAAAATACTTCCGACGAGATTTTAAACATAATAACGACAACTATTACAAATTCTACAATTCATGGACTCCAAACAAGTTAAAGCTTGCAGGCTTTCTTGGAATTGGAGTTCCAGCGGCAGCGGCAGCGGCGATACTAATACAACAAGGTGTGACTGAGATGGTGCAAGGGCAGAATGTAGATACACTGTTCGATGCAAACTTAGCAGGAACTGATCCAATTCTTATTGCAGCGGTTGCTGTCTGCGTTATGTCAATTTGCGTTATGTCTTATGTTGTAAGCCAAAAAACTGCACCAAAGGAAGTTGTTCAATCTTCAATTCAAGCAGCACACGATGCAGCAAAGGAGATGGTTAGCTTGCGTGCCGAAAGAGATAAATCTGAAAACGAAAAAAAGGCGAAGGAAGTTAAGAATACGGAATTAAGTAAGGTAATCAGCGATGGAGACAAAGATACAATCGGTAGGCATCGCATTCATGTTGACAATGTTCTTAAAAAACATGAGAATAATATCTCCCAAGATGTACATGAAAAAATAGAGACACTACAAAAAAACCATAAGAAGCTTAAAGAAAAATACGGCGAAATAAAGAAAAATGTGCAATCCAAACAACACATCTAACAAATGCCTACCACAACCACCATCTCTCCAAGTGTACCCCCCTGCGTTTCCTTCGTAACATCGCTCGCAATTTTCATTTCAAATTTGCGTTCGGTTTTTTCCAGTTCGGCCGTCAGCTTTGGAAGATCTTGCGGGGCAACAAAAAGTGCGTAATTGCCCTTTTCTTTCATTTTTTTCATCGAATTTTTCTGGTAAAAACCCAAAAATGTTGTGTTGATCAAATTCACGCCAAGCAATGTTGCACCGGCAATCAACGCACACGCACCGGGAACAACAGTAATTTCCACCTCGGCTTTTTTCATCATTTGAACGAGGTCATAACCCGGATCACACACAAGAGGAGTTCCCGCATCGCTGACTAACGCAACGGTACTGTCTCTTGCAAGGTTCACAAAATGCTTCAACCGCCCCTTATCTGCGTGTTCATTGCAAACGAGGAGTTTATCACGATCGATTCCGTGAAATTGCAAAAGTGCGTTCGTTTTTCGAGTGTCCTCACACAGAACAAATTCTACCTCACGAAGAACTTTCAATGCGTGCAGTGTGATATCAAGCTTGTTCCCAATTGGTGTGGAGACAATATGCAGACCTTTTTTCAGTGGCTTTAAAAGAAGTTCTTCTGCGTTTGGACTAATCAAGTTCATTTATTTCATTTAATAAGCTCGCGGATAAACTCCGCCTTGTTTTCAGATTTCATAATCGCCGTTCCAACCAAAAAGCAAGTGCAACCCTTAGAGTGAACTCGGTTCATATCGTCGTAGTTTTCAATCCCACTTTCGCACACTGGAATTCGCCCAGCATCAAATCCTTTCATAAGGTTTGTCGTGTTTTCAAAGTTGATTTCAAAATTCCTCAAATTGCGATTATTAACCCCAAGCAATGGCGATTTTGTAAATTTCTGTGCTTTTTCAAGCTCCGCTTCATCGTGGATTTCAACAAGAACATCAAGCCCAAGTGAAAACGCAAGGCTTTCAAATTCCGCCATCTTGTTGCCATCTAAAATTGATGTTATCAAAAGAATTGCATCGGCACCGATGTGCTTGCTTTCGTATATTTGATATTCATCAATTATGAAATCCTTTCGCAGAATTGGAATAGTAGTAGCAGATTTTGCCAGTCGCAGGTTCTCATTTCCGCCAAAAAAGAATTTTTCGTCCGTTAAAACTGAAATGCAACTTGCCCCACCAAGCTCATATTCCCCAGCCGTCTTTGAAACATCAAGATTCGCAACAATCAACCCTTTTGAAGGCGAGCCTTTCTTTATTTCGGCAATAATATTTTTTTTATTTTGGAAATGTTTTTCAGAAATCGCCTTTGCAAAACCGCGAGCCTCCCCACCTAGAAGCATATCGCCTTGTGCAATATTTTTTTTTGCACTTGCAATTACAGTTTTTTTATATTCAACAATTGTGGAAAGGATATCCATAAAAAAAATTTATTTTTCGCTAATGAAGTTAGGTTTTTTAACTTGCGTGGTTTTAATGTCAAGTGTTTATAACACTTATGCTGAAAATTCAACAACGCAGGCAAATAAAATTGAGGAAACCAAGCCCGAAAAAGGCTTCTTTGCAAAATTACTTGATAAAGTGAATATTTTTGCCGAAAAGGAGGAGGTGAAACCTCAAATTGTTGAAAAGCCAAAAAAAGTGAATCCGGCAGATGCCTTCCCCGACCCAATATTTTACGATGCAATATACAAAAAAAACCCACAATCAGCCTTCCCCCTGTGGATTTTCAACGATAAAACATCGCCAGATAACCACCACATTCCCCCGATGTTTAGCTATAAACACATTGTGGACGACATTTTCCCCATAATTCGAGACGCTCAAAGAACATCAGAAGTGATATCCATTATTGATGCACTGTCAACTCGTGGCGATGTGAACCTTAACAAGCAGGATAAATTTGGCAACACCCTGCTTCACTATGCAATTCGATACAACAATATTTCAGTTTTTGAAAAACTTCTCTCAACCAATGGTGTGAACCCAAATGTGTGCAATTATTCATACATTTGCCCGATACACCTTTCGGTCTACAAGCAAAACTCGCAAGAGATTATCCAACTTGCAAACTATGGTGCAGATCTTAAATACTCAAACGATCGTTTCGAAATGCCAATCGTTGTTGCAATAAGACTTCACTACTACACGGCAATCTACACTCTTGCGCAAAAACACAAGGAAAAAGGTATTACACTAAATGAAATTGACTACATTATTTACACGGCAAAACAATCGGGACTTCACAATGTAGCAGCTGAACTCTATGATTTCTTTATGTTAAACAAGCAATTTGAAGAGTAACTTGCATGCTAGACTTCCTGCAAGTTTTCAAGAATTTTAGGAATATTGACAGCATTATCAGAAATATATTGCTTTGCGTTACTTCCCATATCTGCATTTTCGCCAGCCAAAAGTTGCTCAATTGTGGCGGAAAGCTCGTTTGCGTCGCATTGAATAATTGCATTGACTTTTTTCATTTCAGAAACAACCTCCGAAAATGTTTCAACAAAATGACCTGTAATAATTTTGCAACCAAAAACGGCAGGCTCCATAACATTATGCCCTTTCAGATGCGGCAAAAACGAACCGCCATAAACAGCAATATCCGCAACCGAAAACACGCTGTCAAGCAAGCCAATTGCATCAACAATTAAGCACGAATGCTGTAAAACGCCAGTGGAAAATCTGCAATTTTGAATTCCGTGTTGAAGTAAAATTGCCGAAACTTCCGGACCTCTTTCAGGGTGGCGTGGGCAGTATATTATATCAAATGTTTCGTGTAAATGTGCAATTTGTTTTACAATCAACTCGTCCTCGCCTTTGTGAGTACTTATAATGGACAGAACTTTTCGCTTTGGAAATTGCGTAATTTGTTCGTTGAAAATATTTTTTTTCTCCACCAAATTCATCATTTTCAAATTTCCACAATCACGAACATTGTTGTGGAACTTGGAGAAAAATGAAAAATCTGAAAAACCTTGCGGCAAAATTACATCAACGGATTTCAATGTTGAACGCAAAATGTTTGGAAATTTCACCCAGCGATTTCTCGATACCATTGACATTCTTGCGTTGAACATGAATATCTTTGTGCGAAAAATTCGTGCAACGGCGAAAAATGTCGGCCATATTTCACTATCAGCAATAATAATTTTTGACGAACGATTTTTCCAGAAAAATACCATATGAAATAGCATAAAGTCGATAGGGAGGAAGTTGTGCGTTACGTATTTTGCGTCATACTTGCTGGCAATTTCAGCAGATTTCAGTGTTGTAGTGGTAATAAAAACCCTGCGTTTGGCGTTAATATTTTTCATGATTATAAAATCAAGAGAGCGTAATTCTCCAACAGAAGCAGCGTGAAACCAAACATCGAATGTTTTTTTGGTTGAAAATATGGAAAATGGAAATGTTGTATAAAGCTTT
>CANCKZ010000029.1 GCA_947378695.1 Rickettsiales bacterium | reverse complement strand
AACAAGAGAGCCAACTTTAAGCTGATCTTTGTATTTTTTGTATTCAGATTCTTGCATTTGTTTAACACCAAGTGCAATTCTTTGTTTCTCAACATCGCCACCAATGTATGAAACGGAGATTTTGTCACCAACTTTCATTTGTTGAAGCTCAGTTTCGCCAGAAGATGACCATGAAATGTCAGATACATGCAACAGACCATTGATTCCGCCGTCGATTGAAATAAATGCACCAAAGTTCATGATGTTTGTAATAACACCTTCAAGTTTGTCGCCAATTTTGTGTGTTTCAACGAACGATTTCCATGGGTTGGAGTTCATTTGTTTCAAGCTAAGAGCAATACGGTGCGAGTTAGTATCAACGCTTACAATGTGTGCGTCAATCATGTCGCCAACTGAAATGCTTTGCATAATTTCGTTGTATTTTTCTTTTGTCCAGCTAATTTCTGAAACGTGAATTAGACCTTCAACATCTTTTTCGATTTCAAGGAAAATTCCGTAGTCAGTAATGCCTGTAACTTTTCCTTTGATAGTTGATGCAACTTTGTACTTTTCTTCCAAGTATGACCAAGGGTTTTCAGTAAGTTGTTTCATTCCAAGGGAAATTCTTTGTGTTTCGTGATCGATTTTGATAACTTTCACTTTCACTTTGTCGCCTGTTTTAAGAACCTCAGATGGGTGAACGATTCTTGCCCATGTGATGTCGGCAATGTGAAGTAGACCGTCCATTTTGTCAAGGTCGATAAACGCACCGTAGTTTGTGATGTTTTTAACCACACCTTCAAGCACTTTTCCTTCTGAAATCTCTTCCAAGAATTGAGATTTATTGCCAGAACGCATGTGTTCAAGAACTGCACGGCGTGAAACGATTAGGGACTTGAATTTTTCGTCCATGCTTAGAACTTTGAACTGTTGTTTTGTTCCAACAAGAGGTGAAACATCGTTCAACATTCTAATGTCCAATTGACTTCCCGGTAGGAATGCAACGATACCGTCTGAGTCGTCTGATGCGTCGGAGTCGTCTGATGGGCTTTTGAAATCTACGCAGAAACCACCTTTAATTCTTGCGAAAATTTTTCCTTTCACAGTTGTTCCGTTTGCGTAAGCTTCTGTTAGTTCTTTCCAAACTTTTTCACGAGCAACCTTGTAACGGCTTACTTTAAGCACAGCATCGTTTGTTTCAAATGATTCAATATAGAATTCGTATTCTTCGCCAACGCTAAGAATTGGTTCTTCACCAGATTTGTAAAATTCTTTGTAACCAACAACACCTTCTGCTTTCAGTTTAAGATCCACAATTACGATATCCCTTTTTTTGTTGATTTCAAGGATTGTACCTTTTACAATTCTTGCATCTTCGCTTGAAAATTTCATTGGTTGAAGATCAAGCTCCTGCTTGAACTCTTCGTATAGAGCGTTCTCAAATTCTGCAAATTTATCTTCTAATTTGTATTGACTTTCTTGGTTATTCATTGTTATTATTTTTTAAGTTAAAAACTTTAATTTTGAACACAATAAAAAACTTATAATTTAAAAATCAAGGAAAATAATTTCATTATCATGCAAAAAGTTCTGGAACAATATAATATTGTGAAAAATCAAATTCCGCAAGGCACGGTTTTAACCATTGTCACGAAAAAACAGACCATGGAAACCATTGCTCCGCTTATTGAAATTGGGCATAAAAATTTCGCCGAAAACTACATTCAAGAAGCAAAAGAAAAGTGGGGAAATATTTCTGGCGTGAACTTAAAACTTATTGGGCATTTGCAATCGAATAAAATCAAGGAATCCCTTGCTTTGTTTGACGAAATTCACACAGTTGACCGCCTTGATTTAGCCATAAAAATCCACAAAAACCTAACTCCTCAAACCAAAACAAAAGTGTTTTATGCACAAATTAACATTGGTTTTGAACCGCAAAAATCTGGTATATCCCCAGACGATTTCGCAGAATTTCTTGACCACTGCCCCCTTGAAATATCAGGCATTATGTGCATTCCACCCGAAGGCGTTGAACCTTCGCCCTATTTTGAAAAAATGGTTGAAATTGCGAAATTTGCCAGCGAAAAACTGGGAAAACACTTGCAAATTAGCATGGGAATGAGTGGTGATTACACGACGGCTATCAAGTTTGGAAGCAACGAAGTTCGTGTTGGTTCGGCAATTTTTGGTGCAAGAATTTAATTGATATTAAACAATTTCATTCAACCGTTGGCAATGTTGTGAGCAAAATATTCTTACAATCTTCCAAAGTTGGCTGAACTTTATTTTTACACAAAACGGCGAAATATAATTGCACAAATGTTATGTATTTATAAGCCAAGTCTGCGTCAAATTCGAATGAATCAAGGTTTTTTATTGCGGTGAAAAGCTCTTCTTCCGAGGTTGCAGGAATTGTCAACCCTTCCATAGCATAAAACGCATTTCCAAGGATAATCACAGGCTTGTTATATTCAAAACCGTGAAGAGCTTCGTGGGAATTTACCGTTATTATTGCCTTTGCGTTTGGCAGAAATTGTGCGAAGCCTTCGTCAAGAAATGAGATATTTTCTTCGTCTTGAAATTCGTAGTCTGAGTGAAATATTACGAATTGATAGTTAAGATGTATCTTTGCAATTTTTGCGATAATTGTTAGGAAGTATTTGTGGCTTTTCACAAATGGTGAATTTAACAGAATTTCTGGGGAATCTTCCGGTTGGAATAGCACAAGAATTATGTTGTCGGTTTTTGTTGCAATTTGCGTTGGTTGAAGGTTCAGTTCCTTGTAAAATTCCTTGTTGCGTGGCAGGGAGTTTTGGAATCGTGTTGCGTTGGCATCAACGAAAAGCATATCGCTGCGGTAGCCATCGTGAAGAATTTTTACATCAATTTTCAAATTATGAGCAGCAACAATACAAGCAATGTGCGGAATTGAGTTGTCGTCTTTAACATAAAGAACATCAATGTTGTGTTTGCGAAGGTAGGCATACGAATTGATAAAGTGCATTTTGGCTAGGCAGTCAAAATAGAACTTGGTCAAAAATTTGTTTGGCTTTGTGTGAATATGCTGTAGATATCCATATTGCGACATATACGAAACAAGGTCATATTCAATGTTTTTTTGCACGGCAAATATCCACTCAAAAATGAAGAAATTGGTTACTCTGCGGAAAAATGGGCGAACTTTCTTGGCAAAATCTGATGTTACACACTGGTGCAGTTCCTTCATAAATGCTTCGTCGCTTTCATTTGCGGAAAGAAACATTGCGTTGATTTTCTTGCTCTTTTTTTCTTTTTTGGAAAACATCAGATTTTTTCGGAAATAATTACTGCGGTTTTTGTAAATGCCTTCATTATTAAAAATGGAAGGAGTTGCATCTGGGAATTTTTTTCACCCGTGTGTTTATGTTCAATTTCTTCTTGCATGAAGATTTTTATTTTTTCAAGAAGTTCTTCAATTTTTTCTTTATTTTCCAAAACGAATGAATCCTGTTCGTTGTGATGCGTTAAAATGTCTTCCAATTGTGAAATTTGCTCTGCGTAGTGTTCCTCAATAACAGTTTCAACCGCCTGCGTGCAAAGCATTGCAAGTGATGGCGACCTTTTCGCGGTAATACCCCCCATAACAGAAGCAAGACGTTTCCAAATTGGCAGAAAAACCGTCTGCGGAACATTCATTTCCTTGGAAATCTTTTTGAAAAATTCAAAATGCTGAATTTCGCCGTCAAGCATTTCCTTTAAAATTTCCGTGTTTTCAAGGTTATCCCCCCGTGAATGTTTAATTTGTGCGTTGTAAATTTCCACCGCACCCATTTCGCCTGCGAAATTCACACGAACCATAGCCTTCACACTGTGTTCGAAATCTTTTGCGAAAAGGTGGGAATGTGAACGAGTGTGTGACATATTTGTTACTATTGTGAGTGTCCTTGACCGCCGGATGATATACCTTGGTTTGTTTTCATATCGGCAATTGATTTATCGTTGCTAATTTTTGGAGTATTATTGATTTCCTGAATGCCTTTCATTGCGTCCAATCCTTTTGGTAATATATTTCCCATACCGCCATTTCCTAACTCTGAAAGGTTCATATCAGCACCCTTTGTAATGGGCTTACCACCAATGTCTGGACTTTGCCCCGCAAGTCCACCATTTTTTGCAAGGGTGCTTTGAATTGCGTCTTCGGGACTAATAGGCATCTTCCATAAAATATTTATAACAAACCATATTTCCCCGTTTTATAAAATTTCAAGGAAAATGTTTGACAAAAATTTATTATTATATATTCCATTGAAAAAAACCTTGAAAAAAGTTGGAAGTATGAACGGTAACAACGGTAAAATTAGCGGAAGCTATAATAGTCAAATCTGGCCGCCCTATTTCGGCGGAAACAACAAACAGGGGCGAATTAACATTGTGAAAACGGCTGGCTCGTTTATTTTTGATGATGCGGAAAATAAAATATTTGACGGCATTTCCTCTTGGTGGTCGGTCTGTCACGGATACAACCACCCACATATTGTTTCACAAATGAAAAAATGCCTTGAAACAATGCCCCACATAATGTTTGCGGGAATTACTCACGATTATGCGGAAAATTTGGCTGCTCAACTTTGTGATTTTTCCTTTGGGAATTTCCAAAAAACATTTTTTTGCGATTCCGGTTCCGTCGCAATTGAAGTTGCACTGAAAATGTCCCTTCAATATTGGCAGGCTTTGAATAAACCGCAGAAGAAATATGTGCTTTCATTTTCGGGGTGCTATCACGGAGAAACCTTTATGTCATCGGGCATTTCCAGCGATGAAACTACTTATCTTTCACAATATACAAACAACATTTTGAATGTGAAATTGCCGAAAAATTCGCAGGAGTTCACCAATTTTGAAGATTTCATTGCAAAGAATCATAAGCATATTGCGTGTTCAATAATTGAACCACTCGTTCAAGGGGCAGCAGGCTTGAAGTTCTATTCCGTGGAAATTTTGCGTAAAATTTTTGATGTAATCAAGAAGCACGAAATTTTATTTATTGACGATGAATGTGCGATGGGATTTTACAGGACGGGTCGCCGTTTTGCCTATGACCATGCAGAAATAAAGCCTGATATCACCTGCATTGGAAAGGCATTAACAGGCGGACACATTTCCCTTGCCGGCGTTTGCACAAGCAATGAAATTTTCAGCACAATTTGCACAGATGGCTACTTTCGTCATGGTCCTACATTCATGGCAAACCCACTTGCTTGCTCGGCAGCGTCTGCTTCTATCGATGTTTTTGAGGAGTTTAACTATGTGAATCATATAAAAAAAATTACTGCCGTTTTTGAGCAATCAAAAGCCTCATTGAAAAGTTCGCTGAACTTGGAGCCTCGTGTTTTTGGAGCAATTCTTGCCGTGGAAATTGATGCACAAAATTCATTCGTGAAGAGTTACATAAAGGAAAATGTTGGGAAATTTAAGCTTTGGGTGCGTCCCATTGGTAATACTTTATACCTAATTCCACCGTTGAATTCTGAAATTGAGGATTTGGAAAAAGCCGTGAAATCGTTTGAAATTATAATCAAAAACCTGCATAACATCTAAGATTTTTTGTGGGTTGGTGTTTTCCCGCTTCCACAAAATTGTTTGCTGTATTATATAATATATAATAAAATTTTTTCTCCACTCAAAAAAATACAACTCAACAACAAAAATCCCAGACTTCTTCCCCCAACCTTCACCACCGCAAAACCGAAAGTCACACGCCTTCCTTCCAAAAATTACCCTTCGGGGGCGGGTGCGAAATTTCCGGCGGATATCCCTCATTTCATTCTTGCTATCCCACAAAAACTTCGCTTTCTGCTGTGATTATCCAACAAAACCGCTTCCACATTTTCGCTTGCTATATTATATATAATAAACTTTTTTTCCATCACTTTCAATACCATTAAAAACCGATTTTTTATTTTTTCCTCCCAAAAACCCCGTTTTTGTTATAGCATACTATAACAAAAGTGATGTCCATTTTTTGAGGCAAATTAAAGAACTCAATTCCCACAAGGGTTCTTTCGTTTTTGGAAAAAAATATTTTTTTTCTTTTTTATTTTTGTTATAGTATGCTAGAACGGTGATACACCGAGTGGAAAATGGCGTGAAAATTCTTCTTGACAAATGATTTTTTTTATTCTATTTGTATTTCAAATATTTTATCTTTGTGAAGGAATTGCTGAATATAAACGAAACTCTGCGGGAATTTCAAAAATGGCTTGAACCACACATCGAACTTCGCATTCGTAAATTGCCTGAAAATGACGATGGTCAAATTCGCATTAAAAACGCAATTGAACACTCGCTTCTTGGTGGTGGAAAAAGAATTCGTGCGTTTATAATTGCACAATCTTGCGAAATTTATGGCATCGCAAAAGATGGCATTATCCCACTTCTTGTGGCAATTGAAATGGTGCATTGCTACTCCTTAATTCACGACGATCTTCCCTGCGTTGATAACTCCGACATTCGCCGTGGAAAGAAAGCTTTGCACAAGGAATTTGACGAAGCAACTGCTCTTTTAACAGGAAACGCCTTGATGAGTATGGCTTTTGATGAGCTTCTCTCCAATCATTTTGAGGTTGAAAACCACACAAAAATCTCCGTTTTGAAACATCTTTCCCACGCAATTGGATATCACGGAATGATGTCAGGACAAATGCTCGATATCATAATCGTCAACCAAAGAACCGCTAAAACTGAGGAATTCATTCACATGAACAAACTTAAAACCGGCGAACTTTTTGCGTTTTGCATGGCTTCCGGTGCACTTTTGAAGCAAAACATTGAGGACTACAAAGCTCTTGCACACATTGGCTACGATATTGGCTACATTTTCCAAATTGCCGATGACATAATCGACATAATTCAAGAACCAAACTCTCACGAATCCTTTGCGAAAAAAGCGTTTATCGACCACCTTGGCGGAAGTCAAGACGCTCAACAACACTTGGTTGTAATTGGAAGTCAAATAAACAACGCCATTGCAAAGTTTGCCACAAATCAAACAATGCCATCACTAATCAACTACATTATTTCCCAGTAAAATGAACAACGCGTTGAGGCAAATACTTTCAATTCCCGGTGCAATTACAACCGAAGAAGACGCCAACTCTGCCCGCGTAATTCTGAAATTAATGGAGGATGAAGCCGAAAAATATGTTGCATCCGGTGTTTCAAAAGGTGGTGTCGTTTCTGCAAAAATCTCAACATCTCTTACGGTGAAATCCATCAAAATTGACCACGAAAAGCTTGCAATTGCACAATCCACAATAACTTCAAAAGAGAAAAATATTACCGATGCTAACCGACTTTTAGCCACATTTCTTGAAGGCGAAATTCTTTCTGCATTGAATAGTGCGAGAAATAAAATCCTCAATTCAGCCAACAAAGGAATTGATATTATTAGGCAATCCTCAGTCCCAAAATAGTGTTGCGATATGAACAAAATTTACATCTCCCAAGAATCCTTTCCCGCATTGGTTGCGGTTCTGCAAAAGGGTAATTCTCAGGGTGTGAATTTCTTTATATACGACACCCAAAATCTTCTGCAAAATCGCATTTGGACATTCTCCTCCCAAGTCTTCATTCCAAATGTGAAATCTGATGATGCCCTTCTGAAAAAATACCAAGTTCCGGTTGTAATTTCAACCGATATCGCCGAAAAACCGCTTGATGGCTACACTCCAATTTTCTACGAAACGCCATTTGAACACACGCAAAGTGATTCAGGCTTCATCGCATTTGCATCGTCGCAGGGAAATATCAAGGCAAGTTCAACAACGCAAGTCTTTCAAAAA
>CANCKZ010000028.1 GCA_947378695.1 Rickettsiales bacterium | reverse complement strand
AGTCAATTTATATGCTATGAATATATGAAGCTTTTTATGAAAGCAAGAATTTTATCGATACTTGTAATATTTTTTACCACACTTTGCATAAATTCCTCATTTGCTGAAACGATTGACGCAAAGGCGGATTTTTCCAAAAAGGACACAATTGTTATTGTTGGAAGTGATAACAAAACAGATTTGCACGAATATTTTGAATATAACATGGATTGGAGCTTCCAAAAAGCACCGTATCTTGCAATTAAACATATTGAAAATAAATATGGCATTAACAAGGCTTTGGAAGGCTTTTCCCCGAATTTTGAAATGATGGAAGAAAAGCGTTACGCCTACCTTCTTCACTATAACCTTGAAAGAAATGGCGATAGCGTTACGATATCCTACACATTATACGACGGTCTTTTCCAAAACAGCATACTCAAAACCTCACTCACAGCACCCGTGCGTGAAATTCACAAGCTTACAACAAACATCGCACACGACATATTCACACGCATAACAGGCGAATTTGGCTTTTTCATTGGCAAGGCTTACTACACCGAGCGTTCGCCAAACACAGGCTTTCAAGTGGTTTATTCGCAATCTCTTAACGGGCACAGAGTTCAACACACAGACGAAAGAACAATGGTAACATCGCCAACATATTGCGATGGCGGAAGGAAGATTTATGTTTCTGAAAGGCAAAAATACACAATGGGAATTAGCGAAAACGATTCCAGAACTGCCGCAAAAACTTTCATAAAAAGCTTTTCAAATGGCGTTGGCGAAAAAAGTCTGTCTTCGCCTGAAATTTCAAACGACTGTTCAAAACTGATGTTTGTGGCATCGGAAGGTGGCGGTTCGTCGATTTATCTTCACAATTTGAAAACTAAAATTACAACTCAAATGTTGAAAGATGGTGCATTAAACACTCGTCCAATATTCAGCAACAACACGCCAAATTTGATATACTACATATCAAACAAAGTTGGTTCGACGAAAATTTTCAAAAAATATGCAAGTAGTCAATCCGGAACAATGATCTCACGAGGGTTGGGTTCATATATCTACCTCTCCCTTTCACCAGACGAAACAAAAATTGCGTTTGTGAAGGTTTTTGGCGGGAAGTTTTATCTTGGAGTTATGAAAGCCAACGGTTCGGGGGAAACTCTTTTGAAGGAGGGTTACATTATTGAAGCACCATCTTGGGCACCATCTGGCACAAATGTAATTGCATCGTTTCAAATGAACAGAACTGGCACACGGAGAATATATTCGGTTTCAACTACAACAGGCTATGCCTATCCGCTGAAAATTTCACAAGGAAACATTGTTCAGGCAAACTGGCTTGTTGATTCAAACGACTACATTCAAAAAAACCAAAACTCTTAAAACAAAATGACAAACGCCGATATTCTGCTGGTTACGAAAATTATCACATACATTTTCATGTTCTTTTCAAGCTTGTGGTTTGGAAATTTCCTCACATCGTTCTATTTCCGCATTCCACGAGGCATACCCCTGAACGGAAAAACCCACCCACCAATGTGCAGCACATGCGGAATAAAACTGAAATACCCAGACTACGGTCCCCTATATCACCATCTTTTCCGTGGAAAATCTTGCAAAGTTTGTGGTTCTGAAATTCCAAAAGAATACTTTTTTATGGAACTTTTCGCCGCAATCACAATAATGACAGCGTTCATTATCCACGGTTTAAGTGATAAATCTTGCTTTATGGTTTTCACAATAATTTCGTTAATTTTAAGCCTAACCATCAACGCAAAACACGGCAGAATTCCCGAAAAAGCACTGTGGATTTTATTCGTCACAACCGTTGCTTATGTAATGTTCAGCTTTAAGTATGAATCTGATATTCTGTTTTTGTTTATATCAAAAGCAATTGTTGGGTTTCTTTCTGCGGGAGTTTTCTGCAAGGTTTTGAAAAATAAACAGCCGGAAGGATACATTGTGGGCATTGCACTTATGGGGCTTTTACATTCGCCAATTGTTGCGGTTTGTCTTTTTGGTGGAACGCTTGTTGCTCTGTTTTTGAGTCAACTATTCAAAAAAGATATTGCCGTAAAACATTTTATGACATTTCTTCTTGCTTCTTCAATTATAATAGTTATATCAGACATCTCCTTTCCTTTATTAACACTTAAATGAGACTTGATATATACGCCTCGCAAAAACTTGAAACTTCACGAGAAAAGGCAAAAAAACTGATTTTAAACGGCAAAGTTACCGTTAATGGCGTTGTGCAAAAAGTTCCAAAATTTGAAACGGTTGAAACTGACGAAATTGCTTGCACTCAGGAAATTGTGCAAATTTCAAATGAAATTAAGCCAAATTTTGGCGTTGAATTAAATGTTGTGTTTGAAGATTCTCATATTTTAGTGATAAACAAGCAAAAAGGCTTGATGGTTCACGAGGGTGCCTCCGAAAATTTTCACACGCTTGTAAATGTTCTTGTTGCAAGGTTTGGCAGTGAATTTCTTGCCGTTGGCTCGTCTTTTCGCCCGGGGATAGTCCACCGTTTGGACAAAAACACCACGGGGTTGATGGTTGTCGCAAAAACACAGGAAGCCTTTGAAGTTCTGACGAAAATGATTCAACAACACGATTTCACTCGCAAATATTTGGCAATTTGTAACGGCACTCCACGCCTGCAAGCTGGCATGATTAAAGTGAATATCGATATTGACCACCACGATCGCACAAAACGCAAAGCGGTTCAATTTGGCGGAAAAGAAGCGGTTACTCACTACCGTTTGCTTGATTCCAGAAGCGGTTTTTCAATGATGGAATGCAAGCTTGAAACGGGTAGAACTCACCAAATTCGTGTTCATCTTTCACACATTGGCATTCCAATTGTTGGCGACGATGTCTATAATCCACGCCACGGTTTGCAGTCAAAATCCAAGGAACTTGCGGAATTTTCGTCCCAAATTTTGCACGCATATCACCTTGAATTTCAACACCCGATAACCCAAAAAAAACTTTCATTTACGGAAAAAAAAGACTTCCTAAATTCAGTTGAATACTTTAATTTTATGCCGGTTTTTTAAAAAATGTTTAAAATATTTGGATTTTTTCTCGTAATTTTGCAATTTTCATCGTTTGCGGGCGAAACTCCCGAGGAAACCCTGCTGATGATTCACAAAATTACGCCAAGTTTTCAAACGGAGAAACTCTACGGTGCGTTGGATAAAACACCCGATAACCCCACGAACAATTTGCGTCGTGAATCTGGCAGTGCCTTTTTCGCAAAAGGGATTCCACTAAGTGTGGAGGGCAGGGTTTTTGATGTCACAGGCAAGCCAATATCAAATGTTCGTGTGAAAATTGTGCAGGCAAACCACTTTGGCTCGTATAATTTCCTGCTAGATAAAGACAGTCTTGTCTATGACCCATACTTCCTTTCTGCTGGCACGGCAATCACGAATAACCTTGGCGAATACTCATTTTTGACCATAATGCCCGGATATTACGGAAATCGTGCTCCGCATTTGCATGTAACGATTAGCCATCGTGATTTTGAATTTGAAACGGAAATGTTTTTCGCAAATCACCCACGAAATGACGCAGATTCAAAGCACAACCTTCTTTCGCCAGAGCAAAAAAACGCAGTTACGGCAAAGGTTTTTTACAAAGACAAAAAAGATTTTGCCAAAGGAATGAACGCAATTTTTGATATTTACATCAACTATAACCTGTAATTACAACATGTGATTAATCAATTTTTGGGTTAATAATATTGCACGACTGCCTTTCAATTATGCTTGAAAACAGGGTATATTTTGTGTGCGTATTGTGTTTTGGATATTTCCACTCCCTTTCCAACCTTTTGATTATATAGGTGTAATTTAGGTAGCGACCGTAGAAAGTTTGGGGCAAAACGCTTAAAACCTTGGAGGCAATTCGCAAAATGAAGTGCGGAATTATCACGACAGATTTTTTGCCTATATATTTTTCAATCACGGCGATAATATCACGAATTGTGAACGATTCGCCGGAAAGATAGACCTCGTGCTGTTGCATTTCGCCGTTTATGACATTCATAATGAACGCTTGGATATCAACGGAATTTGTGACTGCAATTGAGGATTTCAAGATTCTTTTGGAGGAAAAAATCGCATCGGCGTTCATCATTGAAAGCAAAAGGCGACTGTTTGCGTCAATTAAAAACGCATATTTTGCGTAGAATATATGCTTGTTGAGCAAAAGCATCGATTTTTCAACCTCTAAAATTGTGGAATTGTGTTCGTATTCGTTCAAAACATTGGAAAGATACACCACTTTTTTGCCAAGATCCATGGTTGTTTCTGCGAAATGATGGGTGAAATTCGCAAAGACGGAATGCTGTGCATGGGAGTGAAAATCGCCAAATTTCAGCGTGTTGATCACAATATCGTGCTTTGGCATTTCGTGTTTCCAGTTGTAATGATTCGCAACATTCATAACAGATATCGTCAATTGCAGTGGCAATGCGTTGACAAATATCGATTTATCCTTGAATGGTTTGATTGCAAAAATGTGGACATTGAACCGTTTTGCAATGAAAAATTGGATTAACTCCTTTGAAAACTGCGACTCGTTGGCAAAAATCAGGATATTTTTCATGCTTATTTTTTTAATTCCATAATTTTTAGTTCCGCAATAGCACTCGCAAGCCTTGCAATTGGAATTCTATATGGCGAGCAAGAAACATAATTCATGCCTGTTGTTGCGAAATATTCGATGGATTTTGGATCTCCGCCGTGTTCGCCGCAAACTCCACATTTAAGGTTTGGCTTCACTTTGCGACCATTCTCCATCGCAATTTTCACCAATGCACCAACGCCGTCAACATCAATGCTAACGAAAGGGTCCGTTGTAATAATCCCTTTTTCCTCATACGATGTTATGAACGAAGAGGAATCGTCCCTTGAAATTCCAAGCGTGGTTTGGGTTAAATCGTTTGTGCCGAAGCTGAAATAATTTGCGTGCTGAGCGATGGAATCCGCGCAAAGTGCTGCTCGTGGAATTTCGATCATCGTTCCAACTTCATATTCAACTTCTGAATAATTTTGTGCAACTTGTTCGATAATTTTGTAAAGCTCAACAATTTCTTTTTCGTGGATAATCAACGGCAACATTATTTCGATAACAGGTTTTACGCCGTTTTGAATTGAAATGCGTGCTGCTTCAAAAATTGCGACAATCTGCATTTTGTAAAGCTCCGGAAAGGTAATTCCAAGACGGCACCCCCTGTGACCAAGCATCGGATTTGCCTCGTGAAGTGAGTGAATTCGCTGGTTGACAGTCTCAATGTTCATGCCAAGATCGCTTGCAAGTTCGGCGATTTCCTCATTTTTTGTTGGCAAAAATTCGTGAAGTGGGGGGTCAAGAAGACGAATGTTGATAGGAAGACCGTCCATAACCTTGAAAAGATCGATGAAATCTTGCTTTTGGAATGGCAAAAGGGCTTGAATTGCTTGTGTTTTTTTCGCCTCGTCTTTTTCTAAAATCACCTTGCGGAACTGGAAAATTCTGTCTTTTCCAAAGAACATATGTTCTGTTCTGCAAAGACCAATCCCCTCTGCACCGAATTTTATCGCCACTTGTGCGTCAATAACAGTTTCAGCATTTGCACGAATTTTCATTTTGCGAATACCGTCCGCCCATTGCATAACAGTTTTGAATTCGCTGGAAATTTCAGGGTCTTGCGTTGGAATTTCGCCAAAGAAAATTTCGCCGGTTGAACCATCAATTGTGATAATTTCGCCTTCTTTAATTTCCAAAGTGCCAATTGTAATGCTAGATTTATTCACTTTCAGAGTTTTTGCACCACTAATGCAAGTTTTCCCCATGCCCCGTGCAACAACCGCAGCGTGAGATGTCATGCCGCCGCGTGCTGTCAAAATGCCCTCAGAAATGTTCATTCCCTCAATGTCTTCGGGGCTTGTTTCATTGCGAACCAAAATCACTTTTTTCCCGTGACGCACCTGCTCAATTGCATATTGACACGAAAGGGCGATAATTCCCGAAGCCGCACCCGGAGACGCTGGCAACCCTTTTGCAATTGCCTTTTGAGTTGTCACTTTTAAAGTTTTGTGTAGGAGTTTATCCAAAGATGTTGGCTCAATGCGTTTAAGTGCTTCCTCTTTGGAAATTTTGCCCTCATTCACCAAATCAACCGCAATTTTGATAGAAGCCTGTGCTGTGCGTTTGCCTCCACGAGTTTGCAAAATCCAAAGTTTTTCTTCTTGAATTGTGAACTCGATGTCTTGCATATCACGGTAATGCTTTTCAAGAATTGTGTACATGCGAACGAAATCAGCATAAACACTTGGCATGGTTTCTTCGAGCGATGGAAATTCTTTGTTTTCCTCTCTTTTGCCGTCAATGTTGATAGAATACGGCGTTCTAATTCCTGCAACAACATCTTCACCTTGTGCGTTCAAAAGATACTCCCCATAAAGTGCGTTTTCACCAGTCGATGGGTTTCTTGTAAATGCAACGCCCGTTCCCGATGTTTGCCCAAGATTTCCAAAAACCATGGCTTGAATTGTCACCGCTGTGCCAAGAGATTGCGGAATATCGTTCAATTTGCGGTAATAAATTGCACGCTTGTTCATCCACGATTGGAAAACCGAGTTAATTGCACCAGTCAGCTGCGTTTTGATATCCTGCGGGAATGGCGATTTTGTTCTTGCCTCCACAAGGTTTTTGTATTTCAAAATCACTGTTTCAAGCAGGGTTTCTGTGAAATTTGCGTCGTTTGTAATATCATTTTCAAGTTTGATATCGTCAAGAATTGTTTCGAAATTGTGGTGGTCAACATTAAGCACGACATTTGAATACATTTGGATAAATCGGCGGTAGCAGTCCAGTGCGAACTTGCGATTTCCCGATTTCTTCGCCAAACCTTCAACAGATTTATCGTTCAAACCAAGGTTCAAAATTGTGTCCATCATGCCCGGCATGGAAACGGGTGCTCCCGACCTTACAGAAACCAATAGCGGATTGCTTTCGTCGCCAAATTTTATGCTATTTCCAATCGAATCCTCGATGTGTTTTACCGCCGCATCAATTGCGTTTTGTAGTTCAAGCGAAAGGTTTTCGCCATTTTCGTAAAACGCGTGACACTGACTCGTTGGAACGATGAATCCCGGTGGGACAGGAATGCCGATATCTGACATTTCGCAAAGGTTTGCACCTTTACCACCAAGCACGAGTTTATCATACTTGCCAACACTTGAAGATTTTCCACCGAAGTAATATACTACTGAATTTGCAGCCATTTAAGACAAAATAGTTCATATCAACTTCAAAATGGAAAAAAATAACAGTCAAGAAGTTTTTGAAAAGTTATTCAGTTCCAAGCGTTGCAGTTGATTTTGTTGTATATTTTGCGTTGGAAATTTTCAGCACAATATCCGCCTCGCACGAGCGTTTGCCATCGCTTGCACCGTTATTTGTTATGTTGGACATTTTCACGGAGACTTCGTCGGTTTTGAAATCCTTACTAATCGTGCTTTTAACATTGGTCAGTAGCGATTTCTTGATGCCGTCGTCGTCGCATTTTGGTGCACCAGAAGTGCAGGCAGAAGCAAGTGAAATTGCGAATATTAAGCAGTATTTTTTCATATATTTATAAATTATATTCCAAGAACAAGGCGAGCAGGGTCTTCAAGCATTTGTTTCACACGAATTAGGAATGTAACCGCTTCTTTGCCGTCGATTATGCGGTGATCGTAAGAAAGGGCAAGGTACATCATTGGGCGAATAACGATTTGGTCGCCAATAACAACAGGACGCTTTTGAATTGTGTGCATGCCAAGAATTGCAGATTGCGGTGGGTTGATGATTGGTGTTGAAAGAAGACTTCCGTAGACACCTCCATTTGAAATGGTAAATGTTCCGCCTTTCATGTCTTCAAGTGTAATTTGACCATCGCGAGCTTTAATTCCGTAATCGTAAACTGCTTTTTCAAGGTCAAAAATGG
>CANCKZ010000027.1 GCA_947378695.1 Rickettsiales bacterium | reverse complement strand
CGACCCGAATAGTTCGAAGAATATCCTTTAAATTCCCCAGTTACATCGGATATCCAGTGAATTTGTGTTTCCATGCCTTGCATTGCGTAAATTTGTCCGCCAAGTTGTGGAATTGCCAGTGCGTTCATTGGAGCATCTGCCGTTATTTTGAAATTCAGCGGAGTTCCAACCGGAAATTGCATAAAATTCAGCGTTGCAATGTTGTATTCTGGGTAAATGAAAAGCCATTTCCAATCAAGGGCAATTGCTTGGATAACTATTGGTTTTTTTGGGTGTTCAAGGGGTTTGTATGGGTCAAGTTCGTGCGTTGATTTCCAAGTTACTATGGCAAGAACTATTACCAAAAGCGTTGGAATTCCCCACCAGATAAGTTCAAGAATTGTGCTGTGGCACCAGTTTGGGGAATACTTCGCCTTAGTATTCGAAGCACGGTAACGATACGCAAATGCAACAATCATTATCATTACAGGAACGACAACGATAAGCATCAACAAGAATGAGAAAATCAGCAAAGATTTTTCCTGCGATGCAATTATTCCAACAGGGTTAAACACGGCAATATTCATACGAACATCAATAAGAATTGACATTAATCTTTGTAATGTTTTTACAATGTCAAGGAAAAATTGATGATATGGATAACAATTAAGATTTTGTGGATTTCGTTATATTTTTCAACAATTAATGTTTGTTTGATATAAATTTTACATTGTGAAGGTTGTGAGAAGATGGTGCGGATAGAGGGACTTGAACCCCCACGGTTTCCCGCCAGAACCTAAATCTGGTGCGTCTGCCAATTTCGCCATATCCGCTAAAATCTTTTTTGATTTAATCCATCAATTTAAAAAGTCAAGTGTTTTTTATTTTTTTAACAAAATTGCATCACATTTGAATAACTCCCATTTGAAATAAACAAATTCCTTGACATTTATTTTTTGAGGCATTTTGTTTATTATTATTTTAAATAAAGCTGTTTTTTATCAACAATACTATGAACCCGAATCCTTTTAGGTCTATCAGACACCAAGTGGAAAGAAGTGAATTGCCACCGGAAGAAATGCGTTCACGCTTCGAAACATTCATCACAAATCGTAAAAGAGTCACACGCCTTGCATTCGTTCAATCAGTTTTCCTTTACAGCACAATGCTCGCTTCCGGCGAAACAGAGGGGAAGACTCCGCAAGCGATTGGAAGAAATATTCTTGCAACAATTGTTTATTTCTACAAAACCGTTTTTTATGCTGACCGCTACGGCGATACTCGTAAAACACAAAAGTTGGACGAAAAATTCCTCCACTCTGTAATTCAAAACACAATTGAAACAATCCCTGCAATTGATGCCACAATTCAACGCTTTCTTAAGCATCCTTGGAAAATAAATACTCTTGATGGAACAATTGCCGCAATTTTGCGTTGTGGAACTTACGAACTAATGTTTAATTCCAAAGTTGAAGCAAAAATTATTATGAGCGAATACACAAACCTTACTCACGCTTTCTTTGATGGTCCGGAAATTGGGTTCATCAATGCTATTTTGGATAAGATTTCGCAAAATATATAAACCTGCACAATGCTATATATAATCCTTTTGCTTGTGAGTTTCGCCTCGCAAGCATCGCAAGTTTATTATAACACACAAACGGGAGCCTACGAACCACTGCCAGAACAGCATACCCCGCCACAAGCAAGACCCCGCCTCTTCAACGGTGCGTCTAATATAAGAAATGCTGCAAGCTCATGGATTGCACACTCAATTTCAATATATGGCGGAATGTCCGTCCATCAAGCCTCGGCAAACAGCTTGGAATATCAAGATTCCACCCAAAAAACAACAACGCAAACAATCCCCGCAACCAGCGTTACTGCTGGTAACATGCTTGTTGGGGTCGAGTTTTTGATGCCGATAAGTCAAAATATGAAAATTGGAGGCGGTGCCTCACACAGTCCTTCACACAAAATATTCAACGGAGTAATATCCTCCGGAAATGATTATCTTCTAGACCTTTCCCTTGGAAATGCGTTTTATGGAAAAATTTCGTATAAATTCGGTCGAATTTCTGCTTACACAATTGGCGGTGTGCAATCGTCGAAAATTTCCTTTTACGACAGCGTTTCAAAGGATAGCCTTACCAATCCTTGGACATATAAAAACCCAAAAGACCCTGCAACATACAACATTCTTGGCACATTTGCAACGAAAAATCCATTTTTCGGATTTGGTGCATCATATCGCCTTTCGCCGGCGTTTTCCATTTTTGCCGATACCACATTCCTTTCGCTTTCAAAGTTCACGGGCACGGCAGAATCAACTGCAACCGTCAACCAAATTACGGCACTGCAAAATGCAAGATACGCCGTCATTCAAAACCGTTTTGGTCTTTCGTTTGACTTCATCGGTCTTTCATCAAACACATTTTAGGCGGTAAAATTGACAAAACCGCTTCCACAAACTTTCCACTCAATTATACATTTTGAAGCGGGGTTTTTGCGAGGTGTGACGAAGCGAAGCGAGAAATACCTCCCCGAAAATCACGCACGCACCCTAAGACAACCCCAAATGGCACAACAGTTTTTTAAGATTTGTGAGGGCGAGGGAGCGTCGCCATCGGTGGTGTGTTTTTGCAACAAAACCGCTTCCACACCCCTTTTTAACTACATTATATATAATAAACTTTTTTTGACTTCCCCAAAACCGATTTTTTATTTTTTTCCCACCAAAAACCCCGCAAAAAACTGTTATACTGTACTAGTACAGTATAACAAAAGTGATATCCATTTTTTGAGGCAAAATGATAAACTCAATTCCCATAAGGCTTTGTTCGATTTTGGAGAAAAGATTTTTTTCTTTTTTATTTTTGTTATAGTGCTGGCTCAGTTTATGTTTTCTAGCTTAATCGCCGTTCGCTTCGCTGCTCTAGTACAGTGATACACCGAGCGGAAATTGGGGTAAAAATGGCGAGCGAAAAAGCAGTTGATATGGGCGAAGAATAGCGGGGAGAACAATGCAGTTTTGGAAAAAGTGGCGAGCGAAAAATCCGCCACAAACTACCCCCGCCTCATAACCTCATCAAACAAACACTCAATAAACTTGGGTTCAAGGCTTGGGGTTTGTGCCCTGATGTATTCCAAAACGCCGCATTCGTGTGCAAGTTCACGATATTCATCGTCAAGTTCTACCAGCGTTTCAAGATGTTCCGAGACAAACGCCACAGGAAAAACAACCATATTCCACCCCGCATATTTTGGTATAACCGTCTGAATGTACGGTTTCAGCCACTGCTTAGGACCAACCCTTGACTGAAACACCAATTCGCAGCTAGTATTTTGCGGTGTGTGATTTTCCAGCTTGCTCCAAATCATTTGCATGGTTTCCTCAATGTGTGAGCGGTATAGATCTCCCATTTTGGTGATGAAATCCTCCGGAATGCCGTGGGCAGAAAACAGAACAACGGTTTTTGCCGAGCTTTTCAATTGGCTCAACGCCTTTTGAACGCACAAGAAACACGATTCGATGTATTTTTGGTTTTGATAAAAATGCCGAACGGAATCAATGTTATAGACCCTCATTTTTTCCGCTAAATGTTCAAATTGCACAATTGATGACTGCGATGTTGTGAGGGAAAATTGCGGATACAATGGTAGGAAAATCACCTTTTCGCCCTTGTAATTCTTCGCGATATTTTGCACAATTTCGCTTGTGAAAGGGTGGTTGTATCGCATTGAAACATGAACTTTGAAGTCGTTTCCTAGAAGTTCTTGAAGAGCGTTTGCTTGGTTTTGGGTGTTTTCTAGGATTGGGCTTTTGCCTCCCATTTTGTCATATTCCCTAGTCGATTTCCTGAACCTTAGCGTTGAAATTAAGAAGGCAAGGGCAAGGCGGAACGGCAAGGGCAAGGGAATTATGTATTTATCACGAAATAGATTGAACAGAAAAAACCGCACTTGGTTTCTAGCATTAGGACCCCCCAAATTACAAAGAATTACATGTTTCACGATTGGCTTGATATCATTTTTCGTGCCTGAATTTGCTAAGGTTTTTGCGTTGTGTTTCATGTAGTTTTATATTTAGTTTAGCGAAAAAATCTTGCTTGACAGCCTTACAACGCATTGCGTTTTCATATTTTTACACCCTAGATGCGTCCTTAACTTCTTGTCTTTCTTGGCGTTTCATATCGTTTTCTTTAAGAGTCTGCCGCTTATCGTGTAACTTCTTTCCTTTTGCAAGGGCAATTTCCATTTTCACCTTCTGCCTTTTGTTTATGTAAAGCGAAAGGGCAACGGCGGTGAAGCCTCCTGTTTTAATTTTGCCCGCAATTTTGGCAATTTCTGACTTATTCAGCAACAATTTTTTCGGGCGTTTGGTATCAAACTTCTGTGCTTCAAGAGTTGCATGCGAATAGTTCTGTATTGTGCAGTTAAGAATTTCAACCTCCATATTTTTGGTAATATACACATAGCTCTCCGAAATATCAACCTTGCCAAGGCGAATGGATTTAACCTCCGCACCTTTAAGAACAATTCCGGCTTCGAAGGTGTCGTATGTGAAATAGTTAAACCGTGCTTTTTTGTTGACTATTCGCATTTGGTTTTGTGCCTTAACCTGTGCTTTTGTTGGAATGTGTGCCATTGCTTCTGTAACTTTTTCATAGCGTTGAATAAGTGAGTTTGATTGTCAAGAATTTTACTCCAAGAATTTACTTACTAAACAACCTTACGCATTTTTCTTAACGCCTCCGCTTCAATTTGCCTAATTCTTTCAACGGATAGTTTAAATTCATTGGCAAGTTCAAGAAGTGTCAGAGTTCTTTTTACAAGAAAGCGTTTTGTGATTATGGTTTTTTCACGCTCGTTCAGTTTTGCAAAACCCTTGGCAATAATTGCTTTTTGTGCGTTGATTGTCTCTTTGTCTGCGAAGTTTTCCTCGGGGTTTTTCACGCAAGATGGCGTAATATCCATAACGGTTTGAGGGTTCTCGTAATCGTCCCCAACCGTAACATCAAGGGAATTTTCGCTTGAATTAAGTGCTGTCGAAATATTGATTATCTCGGATTCTTCCACACTGAGGATTTTGGATATCCGCTTTGTTGTTGCACCATTTTCGCCGTGAATTTTGCGTAATTGTGCCTTCACTTTTCCAAGATTGAACAAAATTTTCTTTTGAGCCGTGCCAAGGCTAATTTTCAACATTGAAGACGATTTCAAAATGAATTCCTGAATTGAGGCTTTTATCCACAGGTTTGCATAAGTTACAAACTTCACATTTTTTTCCGCAGAAAACCCCTTCAACGCCTTTAAAAGACCAATATTACCCTCGGAGATAATATCCCAAATGTTAGCATAGTGCTTTTGAAACTGCATTGCAATTCGAACAACAACACGCAGGTGGGCTTCGGCAACTTTTTTACCGGCGGATTGATCCCCGTTGTGGAAATTACTCAACAGGGTTTTTTCTTCAATATCGGTTAAAAGCGGAATTGAATTGACGAATGTTATGTAGTGAGAGAGGGAATCGGCAGAATTTAGGCGTGGAGCAGAAAATTTTATCGCACTTAACTTTGTGGAATTTAACTTGGTAGAACTTGGCAAAATGATGTTATTCATACATCAAACAAACAGTTTTATGAAACTAATATAGTGCCATAAAAATAAAATTCAAGGGCATTTTTAAGCATTTTTAAACTTTTTACGCAAGTCTTGACATTCCCAATTAACATATTTCAAATATTATTAATTATTTAAAGGTTGCCAATGAAGTTGCCAGTTAAAAGCTTTCAATCGTTTTTTACGCCGTTTCCAAATTCGTTTATACAAAACAGAAAGCATAAAATTTCATATACCAACTTCTTCCGCCACACGCAAAACCTTCAAAAAGCCTTCGCATTTTATGGCATTTCAAAAAGCGAAAGGCTTGTGATAATCTCCCAGCCTTGCATTGAATGGGCTTTGTGTGATATTGCCTGTATTAATTCCCAAATTGTAACAATTCCGCTTTTTCATAATTCATCAAACGAAACATTGGCTTTTCAATTGAGCGATTCTAGTCCTCAACATTTAGTCGTGGAAAATGAGGAAGTTCTGGAAAAGGTTATGCAGGCATCAAGCCATAAATTTTCCAACATTTTCCTGTTTCACAAAAGCAAGAAATTCCCAGAAATAAAGACGATTTGGCAAATTATTGAGGGGCAAATTATCGAAGAACATCACGAAGTTGAACTTCCGGCGGCGGAAATTTCGCAAGACCACCCCGCAACAATAATTTATACATCGGGAACATCTGGCACGCCAAAAGGCGTTGTGTTGAGCTATTCCAACCTTGCGCACCAAATTACAGATATTCACACCGCATTTTTTAACGCAAAAGAAGGGCAAACTGCAATTTCGATCCTTCCGCTTGCACATGTGTATCAACGAACGATTATCCATTTTTTCCTTTCCAAAGGTGTGAACATTGTTTTTGTGAATGACATTGCCAATGTTTTGAAGTATATAAAAGCAATTGAGCCGCACCTTATTACAATCGTTCCACGAGTTCTGGAAAAGGTCTATGCGAAAATTAAAAACCAGATTGAAGAAAAGCCGTTAATTTTGCGAAAATTTCTGCTACCTCTTTTTGAAATGGCTTCTGTAAAATCGAATATGAATCCGTTAGTTCAAATTTTTTTGGAAAAAATATTTTTTAAAAAAGTGCGAAAAATTTTCGGAGGCAATATGTCCTGCATTGTGTGTGGCGGTGCGAAGTTAAACGAAAGGGAGGAAGTTTTTTTTCGAAACGCGAAGTTGCCATTTTTCCAAGGCTACGGAATGACGGAATGTTCGCCGGTGATAGCCTCCAACATTACAACGGCAGATAAAATCTTCACAGTTGGCAAACCGTTTGCAAGTGTTGAAGTGAAAATTTCAGAAGTTGGGGAAATTTGCGTGCGTGGCGGTAGTGTTTTTGGCGGATATCTTAACCACGAAACACGAAATCCACAGGAATTTTTCCACACAGGAGACATTGGAAAACTTGACGCACAAGGCTTTTTAAGTGTTACAGGAAGGCTTAAAGACCAGTGCAAGAATGCTAACGGGAAGTTTGTGGATATTGTGAAAATTGAGGGCATTTTGAACGAAATTTCAGGCGTGGAAAATTCCTGCGTTATTGCAGAAGGTAAGCCATATACCGTTGCAATTTTATTCACACAAAGAACAGATTTTGAGGGACTTTCCCAAGCAGTTGCGGATATCAACAGGAAGCTTGAACACTGGGAACGCGTGCAATATTTCCACACAACAAGCGAAAAACCAACGGTTGAAAACGGCATTATTACGCCATCAATGAAAATTCGCAGGAATGATATTATGCGAAAATATTGCGTTGAAATTGAAGGGTTGTATAGCAAAAAACGATAAGCCAAAAAACGACAAGCTTTGGCTTTGAATTATCGCTGAAACATGAGGATTAATATCCAATTTCAGGACACTTCTCACGAATCATTTGGCTTGGGGTTTTTGTCACAACTTTTGGTTTATCGCCAGATGTGTCAATTACCTGCGTTGCCCGTGGAAGAATTGCTATCACAATTGAAGCGGCACCAAAAACAAGACCAATTCCAACAGCAGTTACAACGAAAATTTGCCATGTAACCTTTCCCATAAAGAATAAAATTCCCCAAGCAAAAATTGATAAAGCGAAAATTACCCGTGCAATTTTACCGGTCAAAACAACGATCAAAAGGCATATGAAGTAATCGACAGTGTTATCGTTTCGTGTTGTCACACCGTTGCCAGTGGTTGTTGTGCGGTTATCTTGATTGATTTGATCGGCGCTGATGTTATCCAAACTTTGGGAATTTCTTTCGGCAAAAGATTGTGCTTCCACTGCAAAAATTGAAAGTGCAAGAAGTGTTACTGCAAAAATTGATTTTAATTTTTCACGAAGTTGGTGCATCAAACATTTCATTAAATTTCCATTTATTTGTTTAGATATTTGGAAAATGTCAAGAAACTTTTAAAAACATGTTGACAAGTGTGATAATTGTTTCTTCCATTGAAGGGAATTCACGCATAAAAATGGTGCATCGCATATTATGGATAACATTAACCGTTATTACGCATATTATTTCTTGCCTTGCCTTTGCTGATTTCGCACAGAATGAATGCCATCACAAGCACTCGGTTTCAGCGCAGTTTGGTGTTAATGGTGCAAGTGGAC